>DASVMC010000232.1:0-3918 GCA_036384555.1 Niabella sp.
ACGGAGGTATTTACTGCTCCTGTTTTATTGGTTATCTTTGTAACCTAACAGAGTAGATATGAGAGTAACCGCAGATAACCGTTTTAGAAAATTAATCGTCATTGGAGACCGTTTGCTCATAAAGCCTGTTCAGGGCAATGAGCGCACTCCCAGCGGCCTTTACCTGCCACCCGGAGTACAGGAAAAAGAAAAAGTGCAGCAGGGATATGTAATAAAGACCGGCCCCGGATATGCAATTCCTGTTCCCGTAGAAGATGAGCCCTGGAAATCGGATGAAGACCAGGTAAAATATGTGCCCCTGCAGGCAAAAGAAGGCGATCTTGCTATTTTTCTGCTAAGCGGGGCTACCGAAGTTATGTATGAAGGCGAAAAATATTTTATCGTTCCGCAAGGTGCTATTCTGATGCTGGAGCGGGAAGAAGATCTGTAAATTGCTAAAACAGTTTTTATGAAAGGATTCCATGCTGATATTGAAAAGGATACATTGTCTAATGAAGATTTCCGGAAGGTGCGTTATACCGGCAAACACCTGCAACTCGTACTGATGACATTACAGGCAGGCGAAGCGATCGGTTCAGAGATCCATGCAGACAATGACCAGTTCTTCCGTTTTGAAAGCGGCAAAGGCAAATGCATTATTGATGAAACCGAATACCCTGTAGAAGATGGCAGCGCAGTTATTGTACCTGCCGGCGCACGCCATAATGTGATCAATACGGGCAATGAACCGTTAAAGATGTATACCATTTACGCCCCGCCCCATCATAAGGACGGCATCAGGAGGGCTACCAAAAAGGAGGCTGAAGAAAACGAGGAAGATTTTGATGGTATTACTACTGAATGAAAACCGGGATAAAGGGTATTATTCAGTTCTTCTGATCATTTTGGCCTTAAGGATCCTCACGTTATAAACAGGCCGGTCCTTATCTTTTCCCTTGCTGGTAGGAACAGCGGCAATTTTATCCAGTACATCTTCTCCTTTTACTAATTGACCGAACACGGTATAGTTGCCGTCCAGGTGGGGAGCCCCGCCCCTGGCGGTATATACTTCCCGGTGCGCTTCAGGAATTTTTATTCCTTTCAGCCGCCGGGTCTCCAGTGTATCCAAACCACCTGTGGTCCATACCTTCCCCTGCACAATATAGAACTGACTGCCGCTGCTGGCTTTCTCCGGATTGACATCATCGCCTTCGCGCGCGGCGCCCAATGCGCCTCTCTGATGAAAGAGCTGCGCATTAAATTCTGCAGGAACCGTATATGCCGGTCCACCTTCTCCCAATGGTTGCCCGCCGCGGGCATGACGGCTATCGGGGTCTCCGGACTGGATCATAAAATTCTTTATGACCCTATGAAACAATACACCATTGTAATATCCTGACTTCACCAGCCTGATAAAATTATCCCGGTGCCTGGGAGTAAGCTCACTAAGCCGCAAAACCATTGCGCCATAATTTGTTTGCAATAAAACATCCTTTTTATAATCGGATATTGTGACCTTGCCAACAGAACACCCGCTCATAAAAATGGCTATGGCCAATAACAGCAGTGGATTCCTTTTCATTGATTTCAGCATTCGGACAGATCACTTTATGTGCATCCGTTACCCATCCGGTGGATCGGAAATTATTCTTTTACACGCTTTTTGAGATCTTCTACCTTAATAGACATCTGACGGCCGATTTCCTGTTTGCCCCTGTAGGTGATCACCCGCAGCAACCGGGCATCTTTAGGGATCAGCAGCGGTTCCTTGTATTTGGGATAGAACCGGTCCGGCGCGGAATTATCAAAGCTGGTATAAACATCCAGGCCCTCAATTTCCGGGGTAAGTGTTACATAATAATCCGCTCCTTTTTTCTGCACCGAAACAGCAGGATCATAAATAGCCGGGGAGTATTTTATTTCTGCAGCATCAAAGCGCTTGAAAAACTGTTCTGTTTTGTCTGCAAAATTTCCCCAGTTCTTTTTAGCAGCCGGAGACCATACCGACTCTGCTATTGCCAAACCACGTGGCCATGTCATGTATTCCGCCTGGCGCATGTTATATACATTTTCAGTCCATAAATTGGCCTGTCCGCCCAGTACATACGCAGCATCGGCGCCTTCCGGAACCGGATTAAACTCATAGGTTTTTGAAAGCCGTAAACTGGCATAGATCGGCACTTCTGTGCTTACATCACCCTGCATATAGTCAATGTAGGCATATTGGGTAGGACTCATTACTACATAATGTTTGGACCGGGAAGCCTCAACGCCGTACTTTTCACCGCGCCAGCTCATCAGGGCTGCCGTTGGAGAAATACCGCCTTCCAGAATTTCATCCCATCCCATCAGCTTTTTCCCTTTTGAATTAACAATTTTTTCCAGCCGCTTTTCAAAATAGGCCTGCACCTGGGGAATGGTTGTCAGGTGCTCTTTTTTCATTAAGGCCTGTACCTGGGGGCTCTTTTCCCAGAAATTATGCGGAGCTTCATCACCCCCCACGTGAATATAGGGGAAGGGGAACAGTTGTGCCACTTCTGTCATCACTTTATCCATAAAGCCATATACTTTTTCGTTTGCGGGGCAAAGTGTATTATCAATCAGTGCAATCGGCGGTGCCCCGTGCGACCAGTCCATGATGGGTTCACCAAAACGTACCTGGTATTTATCCGCGCCTTCAGTACAGGATAATTCAGGGTAAGAAGCAATAGCAGCCAGGCTGTGCCCGGGAACATCAATTTCAGGAAGGATGTTTATAAAGCGCTCTTTTGCATACTGTACCAGCTCTCTAATATCGTCCTGTGTATAGAACCCACCGTATGACTTCTTTTCACCCGGTTCAGCAGGTGCGAACGAATTGAATAAACCGGTACGGTCAATACGCCATGCGCCTACTTCTGTTAATTTAGGAAGACTCTTTATCTGTAACCTCCAGCCTTCATCGTCCGTTAAATGGAAATGGAACAGGTTGTATTTAAACCGGGACATATTGTCGATATATTTCTTTACCTCATCCACAGTAAAAAAATGACGCGATACATCCAGCATCAGCCCTCTCCAGCTCATGCGCGGATAATCAGTAATTTCAACAACAGGCGCTTTCCACGCTACTTCGTTTACCGGATCCATACTCTCTATCTGAGGTGGAAAGAGTTGCAGAAAAGTCTGAACACCATAGAACAATCCGGCAGGTTTGTTTGCTTTGATCACAACCTTATCTGCTGTTACAGAAAGTGTGTACCCTTCATCTCCTATACCTGCATTGCGGCTGTTATTCAGCACTAACTGGATAGTAGCAGCTGCGTTACCTTTTTGTTCCTCAACCGTTGCACCGGTATGACTTAGTTTTTGTTTCAGCAGTCCGGTCGTATAACCCAGGTCGGCCTTTTCAGGCACCCCAATCGTTACCTGCCGGGGCAACGTAAAGGTACCGGAACCAGCCACCAATGAAACCGGTTCGGGAATAACAGCGATCTTTTCCTGTGCAGCTGCAGCAAACAGCATAAAAGCGGCCAACAAAACAAGCGAAATCCTTTTCATCTGTATATTTTTATATTTTAATGGTCCGTTGTAATTCACCTGAGAAAAAAATCATCCTACTGGGTATGAAAATGAAATTTTCTCCGGCGTCATTTCATATCATTTTAAATTAAAAAACTTTTGTCCGATCAATCGTATTTTTCATCAATTACAGCAGATAGTGGCCGTTTCATCAATGTGCGCCGATCTAGTATGCAACACAGCATCACCACTTAAGAATGCTAATATAAATCAAAACGGTTACATTAAGCCCGGGAAGATCCACAGAACCAGGACAAACGCATAAATCTGTGAACGAGGCTGCCATCCTGATAACCGGGACACGAATGAGCAAAAGTTCTTTTTTACAGACACGCATAGCGCCATTGGGCGTTAATGAGCCCGCAGCCTATTCCTGTA
>DASVMC010000233.1:0-3794 GCA_036384555.1 Niabella sp.
GGCAGTAGCATCCAGTTCATACCCGATTCCTGCAAACCCTCTCATAACAAAAGAGGTCTTTGTCCATTTCAGCATCCGCGCGTACTCCATATCCAGCTTTACAAAGCGGTAAAGGTTATCATCCAGTAATTTGTTCCGGACCATCCCTGTTAACAGGCCCGATTCTTCAAAATTCATCCGGAACACATTCGAATTCCGTCCGTTCAGATCGTTCCAGGGCATTGTAAAATTTACAATAGTAGAGGTGATCAGTCCATCATTGAACAGATTGGCGATGGACGGGTTCTGCACGATCAGTTTGTTCAGGCTATCCCTCTTGATGAGATGCGCATATTCAATATTTGGTATTTTTATGCCAAGATTATAGGTCCTGTTTTTTGAAATAAAATCTTTTGCCCGCCATGTAAACTCATATCCCCAGGAAGCATTAAATGACGTGAGGTTAAAAAGGTACCGCCGGTCTGTAGTGGCCGCATTCAAAGTAAAAATAGACCGGAAATTACCCCGGAAATTTTCTTTGAAAGATTGCATGCCCGGGAAGATAAATCTTGGATAAGAAATGGAATTGGTTAAACTGAATTGTTGGGTCTGGATGATTTGCCCTGCCGTAAACTGGCCCAGCTCAACCATATAACTGGCATTAGTGGTCATCAGGTTTGCTGCGCGCCCAAAATTCCGGTTCTGCAAGCCCATACTTAAGCCAATACCTACGAAATTGCCGGTGATCACACTTTGGCTGTAACTGCTTTCTACATTCGTGGTAAAGCTGTACTTTTTTGCGGGAATCAGCTTTATAGCTATATCGACACTATCAGAAGAATCCCTGGGAAGCTGTGCTATATCCACCATCCGCCAGGTACCTATGTTATTCAGCCGGTTCATGGTACGCGAATAACGTCTCTGGTCGTACAGATCTCCCGGTTTAAAGTAAACAAGCGGGGGGAATATTTTTGGTTTAAACTTATTCCCGTGTTGTATTACCGTAACATTTTTTATGGGGATCAATCTCCGGTTCCTTCCGGAAGTGTCATTACTAATAGGATCTACGGTAATTGTTCCTATATAATATTTGCGAAGCACAGTCGAATCTTCAAGCGGACGCATATGGATATCCAGGTTCGCTGTCGGATTTTGTCTGCGCTTCCTCAATAATTCCAGCTGAGCTGCCTGTTCAATAGGATCTAATGTAGGCTGTAACAGGGATATATCCAGTGTATCCCATAAACCAAAAAGCAGGGGTCTTGAAAACCGCAGGTATCCGTTATTCCGGTACAGCTCCACCAGGCGATCCATTTCGGAAGATACAGGCCCCTGAGCAAAGGGATCTCCTTTCCTGATCAGTTGCTTATTAAGATTTTCATTCGTCAGCCGCTGCAGGCTGTCGTGCTGCAATGTATAGGTAAGTTCATTGATCCGGGTAACCTTTCCCGGCCATACATCGAACTTAATAGTAGCCCGTTTTTGATTAGCGGTTTGCTGAACGGAGGTTTCGAACAGGATGGAATCCCGGAAATACCCCTGCGCATTCAGGTAGTAATGCATACTCTGAACCGATTTGCTGATCAGCCCTGTATCCAGCTTTGTCGGTTCCTTTATTACGGACCAGAAGACCTTGTCTACTTCTTTTGACTGAATACTATCATCCAGCTGCTGCACAAGCCCCGATTCCAGTTTACCTTTTTCCTCTTTGGCAGGCACTCCCTCAACATTTATTTTCGTTTGGAAAACAAACGGCTGGTCTTCAGGGTAATGTTTTACTACTGTAAATAATTTACAGGAAGATAAAAACAACAGTGTACTGACTGTTACTACAGGAAGAAATGTATTTTTGAATGCCTTTATCAGAAAGCGGGGTTTAAAATTTTAATATTTTCATAAATGCTTAGTAAATCTGAAATCAAATATATTCAAAGTTTATTCCAAAAAAAATACCGGGAAGCTGAAAACTGCTATCTTGTTGAAGGACCAAAAATAGTGGATGAGGCGCTGAAATCTGCCGGAACGGCTGTTAAAAAAATATTCGGGGCTGCAAACTGGGTCGATCAGCACCAATCCCGCTACCCGGAAATTCAAATGACGATAGCCACCGACTTTGAATTACAAAAAATATCGCAGCTGAAAACACCCAACCAGGTTATCGCCCTGATAGAAAAACCTGAACGGCTGCAGCCCGGGCAGGCAACAGCAAAAAACAGTACGCTTGTGCTTGATGGTATACAGGACCCGGGAAACCTGGGCACTATTATCCGTACAGCTGACTGGTTTGGGATACCCCAGGTAATTTGCAGCCTGGATTGTGCAGATATATATAACAGTAAAGTAGTGCAATCTGCCATGGGCAGCCTTTTCCATGTTCCGGTGTACTATGTATCCGTTCCCCAATGGTTACAGACACAGCAAACCGGGATCCTGGGCGCTGTGCTGGACGGAACTCCGTTGAAAAAAACATCGCTTCTGAACACCGGCGTCCTGATCATAGGCAACGAGTCAAAGGGCATACGGCCTGAAGTTGCGCGGTTCCTTACCCGGAAGGTCACCATCGAAAAAAACGGCGCCGCAGAATCACTCAATGCAGCGGTTGCTGCGGGCATTCTGCTCTCGCACCTGAACTAAACGTATCCAGACAAAAAGGGACTACCTGAAATGGACCGCCTTTATAACCTGTATCTTTTTTACAATATAGGTAGGGATCAGTAATACCAGCAAACACACCAGGAAAGTACCTAAGCAAATGGCCGCTACCTGCCATGCAGCAATGGATACAGCCGCCTCGCTAAGATAATACGCGCTTTCATCCAGTTTTATAAAACCGGTCTTCACCTGTAACAGCAACAATGCCAGTGCACATACGGTTCCTATAACTATACCGGATAAGGTAATTAACAGGCTGTGCCTGAGGAATATTTTCTGCACCGTCCAGTCTGTAGCGCCAAGCGCTTTTAAAACACCCACCATCCGCATGCGCTCCAGCACTAATATAATCAGGCAGGTGATGAGGTTGATAACGGCCACCACAATCATGATCGTAATCAGCAGGTTGCGTGTAACATCCTGCATATTCAGCCAGTCAAAAATATTAGGCACAAAAGATTTAATGCTTTGCGCGTCCCAATCCTGAGGCATGGCGGGCAATTGCATCAGTTCATCGGCAACGGTATCAATCTTTTTATAATCTTTAATAAATACCTCATACCCGCCAATCTGGTCCGGCTGCCAGTCATTCAGCCGGCGGATAAGCTTAATATCCGCAATAGCGAATGTTTTGTCGTATTCTTCTATACCCGTTTTATAAATTCCCGTTACTTTCAGCCGGTCGGGACGCAGGGAATTATCCGGACGAACGAAATAGATCAGCACCCGGCTACCTGTATCCAGCTGCAGCTGCCTGGCTGTATAGTCAGAAAGCATGATTTCCCGGGTATAGGTTGAGTCATTAAAAACCGGGGGCCGTCCTTTTATAATGAATGATTTCAGGTTATTAAAATCATAAGAGCTGTCTACCCCTTTCACTAAAACACCTTCCAGGTCCTCTTTTGTTTTTACGATCGCATATCTTGTTGCAAAAGGCTGGATTGTTGCCACCTGCGGATTCTTTTTTACCTGTGTTACCAGTGCAGGATCGGCTAAGATCGGCGTTTCTTCTGACACCACGTACTGGTAAGCGGCCATTTCCTGGATACGGATATGCCCCCAGAAGCTAAAGACCTTTTCACTTACTTTTTGCTGAAACCCATTGGCAAAAGCCAGTGTAACAATCATTACCACCACACTTATTGCTGTAGCAATGATGGAAA
>DASVMC010000234.1:0-3892 GCA_036384555.1 Niabella sp.
CTGCGTTGCGTAAAAACGCTTCTTTTTTTTCGACTATATCGTCATAGGCAGAAATAACGATGATGGGTGTTTCCGCATCATCTTCCCTGATCGCTTTACAAACATCCAGGCCATTCACGTAAGGAACATTTATATCCAGAATATAAACATCATACGGCTCTTCAAATGCCTTACTGAGAAAGGTTTTTCCATCAGCCACCGTTTTACACACGATGCCGTGATTCTGTAAGTAGAACACGATTGCTGACGACAGCACTGTATCATCTTCCAGTAAAAAAGCTTTCATAAATTTTACCACTACACTCCTTTTCCAAAGGTAGGAAACAGCTGCTGAAAAAAGAACCGGGATTTAGACCCCGGTTCCCTGCTTTTTTATCCAAGCCGGAGATTCGTTATAACCACGCACCAGCATCCGCTGAATGCCCGGTTACGCATGCTTCCGGTATACTAAAGGCTGCGCTGAATGCCCAGTTCTAAACCGCGTAATTCCGCCAGGCCTCTTAACCGGCCTATAGCAGAGTAACCCGGATAAGTAGTCTTATTAAGATCATCCAGCATCTGGTGGCCATGATCCGGACGCATATGAATGGAGGTATTCCTCCTGCGCATCGTTTTTACAATTTCCTTTACCACCTCATACATGTCTACATCCCCGTCCAGGTGATCCGCTTCAAAAAAGTTACCTGCGGCGTCTCTCTTCGTACTGCGCAGGTGCAGGAAATGGATATGATCTCCCAGTCTTTCCACCATGCCCGGCAAATCATTATCGGCTCTTACTCCGTAAGATCCCGTGCAAAAGCACAGCCCATTGGATTTGGAAGGAGCTGCATTAATCAGTTCTTCTGCATCTTTTTCAGTACTTACGATCCTGGGCAACCCCAGTATCGGGAACGGAGGATCATCGGGGTGAATCGCCAATTTCAAACCCGATTCTTCGGCAACAGGCACTACCTGCTGCAGGAAATAGAACAGGTGCTCTTTTAACTTCTTTGCATCAATGGCCTCATAGGTTTTTAGTGCCGCAAGGATTTCCGTTTCGGTAAAACGTTCTTCGCTGCCCGGCAACCCCAGCAAGGTATTGCGGTAAAGGTGCTCTTTTTCCTCTGCGCTCAGCTTTTCAAGGCAATCCCTGGCGCCCTGCAATTCCTCCGGAGTATAATCCTTTTCTGCCCCCGGGCGCTTTAGCAGGTATACATCAAAAGCAATAAAGGCCATTTTTTCAAACCGTAAGGCCTTACTACCGTCTGCAACCGTGTAATTGACATCCGTGCGCATCCAGTCCAGTATAGGCATAAAATTATAAGTAACCACTTGTAGCCCGCATGCAGCAACATTCCGAAGGCTTTGTTTATAATGCTCAATATACTTTTGATAATCTCCGGTTTGTTTTTTTATGTCTTCATGTACCGGCAGGCTTTCAACAACTTCCCAGACCAAACCGGCATCTTCAACTTCTTTTTTTCTTTTATTGATTTCATCAACTTCCCAAATAGCACCTACGGGAATATGATGCAGAGCGGTTACAACGCCCGTGCAGCCGGCCTGCTTAATGGCATCCAGACTTACAGGATCATCAGGGCCATACCAACGCATGGTATGGATCATGGTAAATAGTGACTGATTCATTTTTTTTATTCTTTTGAACTGATGCTTTCAAAAATAAGTGATTTATAAATGAGAACCGGCGCTACTTTTTTGGGTTATGATCCCGGTTTTAAAAATATGCTTCTCAAATTGCGTAACAGGGCGCTTACTTTCTATTTCTGACAGCAATAGCTTTGCAGCTAATGCCCCCATTTCAAATGATGGCTGGTAAATTACGGAAAGCGCCGGGCCAAGCAGGTCTGCGTTATCAAAGTTGGAGAATCCCATCAGGCCTATCTCTTCCGGAATGGCAATTTTTTTATACGTAAGGATCCTGAGGGTTTTTAATGACAGCGTATCCGACAGCGTAAGGAGCGCATCCGGTCGGTTTTTCATTGTCAGCAGAGCAGTGACCTCGTTTTCAATTTCCTTATCGTCAGATCCCCCGGACGCACAGAAGCGCACCCAATCTGTGTGCTGCTCCAGCCGCAACTCCTCAAAAGCCCTGACACATCCGTCAATACGCTCTTTTGATATCGAAAGATTCCTGTTATTAGCAATAAGAGCGATCTTCTTATACCCGTTTTCAGCAAGATGACGAACGGCTTCATAGCCCCCTGCAAAATTATCGGCAACCACCTTATGGGTTTCAACCGACTCCACAATCCGGTCAATAAATACCATTGGCAGGCCATTTTTATTGAGCTCCTCAAATACAGTATAATCGGTTGTTGTAGCGGCAAGCGACACAATTAAACCATCAACAGAGCGGGCTGCAAGATCATTAACGATCATTTTTTCCCGTTCCTCAGAATCTTTGCTCTGTGTAATAATGACATTATATCCTTTGCTGTTAGCGATGGATTCAATACCATCAATGAGCTGACTGAAAAAACTATTGGCGACATTGGGCAGCACGATGCCAATTGATTTGGATCTTCCTTTCCGAAGACTTAACGCCGCAAGATTAGGCCGGTAGCTGTTTGCTGCCGCATAATCCTGTATGCGCTTTTTTGTTTCGGTACTTATTTCATGGCTGTCGCGCAACGCGCGGGAAACCGTGGAAGCGGAAAGTCCCAGTGTTTTAGCAATATCTTTGATCGTAATAGCACCCAGTTTCATAAACCAACACTTATCTGCGCAAAGATACTTATTATAACCAGGTTTCCTATTACCAACGCGTTCTCTGTCCGGCCTTAGAACCATTATGATCCTTTCCGGATAAAACCGGCAAAGATCGTTAGCTACGCTTCCGGTAAACGGAACGGGCAAATGACGAACTGCTACTCCCCGCTTTTTACCAGTACCATTTTGGTCCTGTCCGCCAGGTAAACAGCATTATAAAAGGCGACCATTTTCTGATAGTCAGCCGCCGGGAATTTCCCATTGTTCCGGTCATAGTGGCGGATCATTGTAATGATATTATCTTTAAAGCTGTATTGGACAGAATAAGTGCCAAACGCATTATCCAGCTGTACGGTTTTAGGCATTGCTTCAACCGTATAGCCCTGGGGAATTTTAATAGTAACCGAATCAGCTGTTCTGAATCCATATTCATATACAATTTCATTCTGCCGCTGCTCATCCTCCGTTAATTTTACACCATGCCGTGATAAAATATTCGGGTTAATAAACAGGCGCTTTCCCGTTACAGAGGCATAATCTTTTGAAACCAGTTGCACTTTCTCAATAACAGCCGGCAAATTATTACTGCCGGCCTCTTTATAGGTGAAGGAACTGATTTCATAATTCGGCAATGAGAATTCGTTACGCAACCGCTTTTGTTTTTCTTCATCAGTAAGATCATGAATAACGCTGTGCAGGTCATCCTGCAGCAATCCTGTACTGTTGGTAATGACCGACGCTGTTAAATTGCCATTCGCATCCAATACCGCATCTATTATCCGGTGCTGGGTATTCTTTGGCTGAGGATAAACCGGTGTCCTTACCAGCCGGCTATCCTTCGCATCAATCAATAAGGCTTCCCTGTTCCCTGTAAAACTGCCCATATACCCCGGCTCTACCGTTTGACTGGTACATTCCAGCCAAACAGAATCCTGTTTCTCCGGCACACAAACCACCACATGATTAAACTGGTTGGAAGAAAAATCATTCACGATATCCTTATCATCAGATCCGCCGATAATTAACGCCAGATAGGATTTGATACCCGCTTCCTTTAGCAGCGCCACCATATAATTGGATAAAGCCTTACAATCTCCATATTTTTTCTCAGCCACATAAGCAGCATCCAAAGGCTGCCAGCCGCCCATTCCCAGCTGGATGCTGATATAGCGGGAGTTCTGCT
>DASVMC010000235.1:0-2096 GCA_036384555.1 Niabella sp.
TTGTCTTATTTTTCTTAGGTGTACTGCAGATTATTACGGGCATGATCTGAAAGAATTTGACTAAAGATCCGTGTTATACAATTTATTTTATACGCTCCAATTAATGTCTAAATTCCTGGAGAATTTCAGATGTACTGGTACCACCAGTTCCGGGATAATAAAGTATCATCACATCTTTATCGAGTTTCTCCACCTTATTCTGGATAATGCCAACCTGAGGGGAATCTGTAATGAGGACTGATTGATCACTATTCCACTTCCAGGTTGCTTCCTTGGCTTTATCGGAATCGGTTTCCGTGGGGCATCTTTGAGCCCCCTTGTCTCTATAAACAGAGCCGTCGCTTTCAAAAAATTTCAGATCGTCCTTTTGACAATCTGGAATTGGGCTGTCCTGCCAAGTTCCGTCATTTTGCTTAACCTTTACACTGTAATTCTTCCAGGGTTTGGATGTGAGTAGCTCCGTTTTACTATTGTCGTCTGCGGGAGAAGATCCGCTATCACCCTTCTTGCAACCGGAGAAGGCGATCAAAAAAACGGCAATTAATAAGGATGTTATTTTTTTCATGTGTTCATACTTTTGTAAAGTTTTTGAATAAAGTAACCCCAGAAAGCTAACCCACCTAAATCAAGAACAGATATTCTTCCATTATCTCCCATATAAGAGACCCCTGCGCTTTTTGAAAAATCGGTTAATTCTCCGTTCAGTTTGGCTCTTAAATAATATCCATTGGTACTATCTTCACTACCGGAGCCATTTTTCTTACAGCCGGCTATGCTTAATAAGACAAAAGAGAGCAGTATAAAAAAAACAGATCTATATTTCATAACCAATATTTTTGATATAACAAATAGAATAAACGAGATAACTAATGCTGTACGGAATCAGACATTATCAGCACCAGGCACCGGATTTTATATTGCTTCATTTTTATTTACCGGAGTCGGTTTTTCATCTCTTTGACTATTTTACTAACGGCGGCTTCTGAGAAATTATAACTGTTAATGACAGCGGGGCTGGCTTTATATTTTTATAGTCCAAAAGTATTGCCGCCTGTATTCCGCAGCAATACCTAAAATTCAGGTTTTTTAACTACCGGATTTTAGGTATTTTTAAAAAAGAGAAGTGATTTACGCACCTGGAAGTTTAACTTGCTTTAAAGTCATAAAACACAGCGTCTGATGAAACCGCCATTGTTGCTCATTTTCTTTCTGTATTGGACAGCACATTGTTGCGGTCAGTATTTTCCTCCAGACGAAAAAAGATATACGGATAGTCTGGGTACTGCCTTTATTTCAGCCGGTAGCGATAGTTTGAAAGTGATGCCGGGCTTTTTATTGTCAGAATATTGGAGTACAAAAGATACTGTAAAAGCCAGTCATTTTTTTTCAAAAAGCCTGGAATATGCCGGAAAATACCCGCTTCTTTCTGCAATTGGCGGCTATTACCAGGCGGTGTTGTTCATGCGCAATGATCCGGATTCCGCAGGCGTATTATTCCTTAAAACCGATACGATTCTGGAACGATTTAAGAACAGGGTTGCCTGTTTATACCAGGCGAAATGCAGGGGTAGCTATGCCATCATACAAAAGAAAAAAGATCATCATAAAACATATATTGATATCCTGTTGAACAGGGCAATACCAAAAGCATTACAGGCAGCAGACAGTATATATCTGGGTATCCTGTATTTAGATGTTGGCATCGGCTTCAAAAATATGCTGGATTATGCTTCGGCCGGGAAAAACCTTGAAACGGCTATTGATATCCTGAAATCCGCAAAGGCGCCCCCGGAATACCTGATCCCTGTATACCATACTATTGCCGAAAATGCCATATTGTCCGGCAAAAATAATGTGGCCGGGAATTATTTAGATACCATGAAACTGTTGTTACGCCCTTATCCTGATTTTGCAGGATGGCTGGATTATTACGCGGCAGAAGGCATGTATCTGACGGTAGCACAGAAGTTTGATGAGGCAATAGCCTATATTGATCAGGGGATCAGCCTTGCCAAAAGAATAAAACAATCTTACCCGGAACAAAGACTGCTGCTGCAGAAATTTTATGCCTTGTACAACAAAAAGGCGTTCAGGCA
>DASVMC010000236.1:0-1944 GCA_036384555.1 Niabella sp.
CAAAACAGGTTAAGAAGGGTCAACGGCAACGCTATATCAGGTGTCAGCTCTCATAATTACGGCAGTTCTTTTGACATTTCTTATGTTCGCTTTAATGGCAGAAAAAGTTCCAATAAACGCCTGGAGCGGGCATTGCATGCCGTGCTGGCAGATTTCCAGGCAAAAGGAAGGTTGCTTTATATAAAGGAATATTCCGTCAGCTGCTTTCATATAACGGCTCGCTAACCTCCTTCCTGTTTTTCAAAATGCAGCATCCACCGGATACCGAATTTATCTTTTAAAGTACCCACATAGCTTCCCCCGGCTGCGGGAACAACCCGCTGGCAGGCCGCTCCTTCCTTACCTAACCGCTGGTAAATGGTCAACAATTCACTCAGGCTCTGGCACTCCATCAGCAAAGAAATGTTATTTCCACACAATAATCCCTCTTCCGGAACCATGTCCGTAGCAATAATTTCCATTCCGGACGCGCGCAGGGATGCCTGCAGAATATAGGAACCCAGGTAGTCCGGCACTTCCACCCCGGCGCTTTCCGCAAGCGTCAGAAAATGCAACTCGCCGCCAAGGCAGTCCTTATAAAAAGTCATCGCTTCTCTGCAATTACCATTAAAGGTCAGATACGATTTTATACGGTTCACATTTAACATTCAATTGCAAACCTCGTAAATAATACGGGTCTTCAATATTGTATATGCGCCATTTTAAGGGGTTGTTTACGACAGGCACATTCTCTATCTTTATGCCTGGATTCAGGTCATTTCCTGGTTGGGTTCTGCAGCCTGCCCGCTGATTTTTTAAAGAAAACAGGCCATCATTGAAAAAATAAAAACAGACGAATGAAAAAGGTTTGCGTATATGTTCCGGAAAATGGTATCATAGAAGCCATAACACCAGCGGTGAGGATCTTTCAGACCGCCAACGATTTCCTCGCCTCCAGCGGGCTTCCTCCCAAATTCAAAGTGGAACTGGTCGGACTGAAAAAAAATGTCTCTTTATCTAACGGGCTGTATACGATCAGTACGGATCATTTACTGAAAGACGTAACGGATGCAGACCTCCTGATCATTCCTGCATTGATGGATCAGTCGATGCAACAGGCTGTCGAGCTGAATAAACCCGCGCTTCCCATAATCGCCGCATTGCATGCCCGGGGAACTGAGGTCGCATCCCTTTGCCTGGGCGCTTTCCTCCTTGCTGCAACAGGGTTGCTGGATGGCAGGAAATGCTCCACACACTGGGCTTATTATAACGAATTTATGCATATGTACCCCAATACAGAAATAGCAGATGGTTCTGTCATTACAGACGAGGCCGGTCTGTATTCCAGCGGGGGGGCCAATTCTATCTGGAACCTGCTGCTTTATCTTATAGAGAAACTAACAAACCGGGAACTTGCTGTTTTACTGGCGAAATTTTTTGCTATTGATATTGACCGGAATAGCCAGAATGCGTTTTCAATCTTTAAAGGCCAGAAAGATCATAATGACGAAGCTATTATTCAGACACAGGAATTTATTGAGCAGAATATAGGTGAGCGCATCAGTATTGACCAGCTGGCGTCTATGATCGCTATAGGCAGAAGAAGCTTTGAGCGCCGTTTTAAGCAGGCTACCAACAATACCGTGCTGGAATACATTCAACGGGTAAGGATTGAAGCAGCAAAACGGAAATTTGAATCCAAACGGCTTAATATTAATGAGGTGATGTACGATGTAGGTTATACAGATACAAAAGCCTTCCGGGATGTGTTTAAAAAAGTAACAGGGCTGACCCCTGTTGAATACCGGAATAAATATTACAAGCCCAATCTTGGTGCTACTCTGGTACAGGGATATGCGCTTTCATAAGAACATCAGCAGTTGGCGTACCTGCTCAGAACAGCCCTTCTGTTTCCGCGAAAGTGAAAAATACTGGATACCGCTATAATCCAGTGTCCGTACTGCC
>DASVMC010000237.1:0-1793 GCA_036384555.1 Niabella sp.
TGGCGCCACCAATGCCCTGGTAGCAGATATCAGCCATACCAATAAAGGCGCGAATCTTAGCTTGCTGGGCGTTTTTTTTGGTATCGGGGCGCTCGGGATGCCCTTTGTTCTTGGCCTTTTACAACATCATTTCAGGTATACGGGCATTTGTGCTGTTACCGGGATCGCCTGTTTTTTGTTAGGCGTATTTTATGCAGTACTTTCTTTTCCTGAGCCCAAGCTGCAGCAAAAACCAGCCGGTCAGAAGGACAGGTTCCTGTTAAGGGAATCCTTTTTATGGCTTATTGCTTTTTTTCTTTTCTTCCAAAGCAGTTTTGAAGCGATCATTAATAACTGGACCACTTCCTATCTGTCATCCCGGCTCCGGCTGGAAAAGGAGACGACGCTGTTTGCCTTATCGCTTTTTGTAACGGGTATGGCCGTAATGCGCCTGCTCCTGGGAAGTATTTTCAGAACAGCAAAGAAGGTGCGCCTGTTCCCTTTCCTGTTTGGATTGATTGGTTCAGGCATCCTGTTCTTTACTCTTGGAAATAACTTTTTATCTGCCGCTGCCGGCCTGGTCCTTATGGGAGCCGGTCTGGCCGGAGGGTTCCCTTTTATGCTGGGGTATCTGGGTAACCGCTATCCGTCCGTCTCGGGTACCGCATTCAGTATTGCATTGACGGTTGCCCTTACGGGTAATATCCTTATTAATTACGGTACCGGTATTATTGTACAGTACTATGGCGTATCGTATGTAGCTGCTATAGCCGGTATAGAGCTCATTTTTATGATCCTCCTTTATTTTTTTATAATTAAACAATTCAAATCTTAAGTTATGTTAGCAACACAATGGTTGAATAATGTGCGGTCAATTATGACATCAATTGAAGAAACCCAGATCGATAATATAAAAAAAGCGGCAGCTGTAATGGCTGATTCTATTGAATGCAGCAGATGGGTGCATACATTCGGATGCGGACATGCAACCTTACCTATTGAAGAAATGTATCCGCGTATTGGGGGTTTTGTCGGTTTTCATCCTATGGTGGAGCTACCCCTGACCTTCTTTACAAATATTACCGGCCAGATGGGGGTGCATCAGTTTATCTTTTTAGAACGTGTGGAAGGATACGGCGTAGAGATTATGAAAGGGTACAATTTTGACCAGCGGGATACGATGTGGCTGTTTTCCCACTCCGGTATTAATAATGTAAATATTGATATTGCCTTAGAGTCAAAAAAACGGGGTATGAAAGTGGTGGTATTTGGCTCCGCAGCGGCAGCTGAGGGAAAACAAACCCGTCATTCCAGTAAAAAAACAATCTTTGATATTGCGGATATTGTTGTAGACACCTGCGCGCCGATCGAAGATGCTTCTGTGCCCGTAAAAAATCACGTTGACAAGATAGGCCCCGTATCTACCATGGCTTTTGTAACCTGTGTATGGATGACCGTTACCACCGTCGCTGAAATACTGGCAGACAGGGGCGTACAGCTGTTCATCCACCCTTCACATAATGCACCCGGTGCCCAGGATTCCAAAGTACGACTGGATGCCGCACTGGACGAATATAAAAGACGGATCACCGGCGTTTAGTCCCTGATCTTAAATGATCGCTTTACCCGTATTATACCAGGCACTATCGGGTTCTTTTTGAACTAAAAATGGTATAATTTACATGTTGATGCATATAGAAATAAAAAAATTAAATGATGATATAGCTGCGCTAAAACAATTGATCAGCCTCTATGCTGAAGTATTCGAAACACCGGTCTTTACAATGCCCGATGATCCTTATCTTAAAGGCCTT
>DASVMC010000238.1:0-8929 GCA_036384555.1 Niabella sp.
GCCAGCCTGCTTTTTTTAAAGAGGGCAGCCCTGTATTACGCATATCTCTGAGCTCCTGAGGAGAATGCTCTTTGAAGTACCCGCCAGATGAAAGTATTGAACCATTCCACCATCGTTCATGCCCGGAATGTTGACAATTCATGAAGTAGTAATGGAAAAGCATTGATAAAACAACAGGAGTCTCCGGCGCACTACTCATGTTATCAAGTATAGAGGGGGAAGGGATCTCATCTAAATCGCTTAGTATAACCAGATCCTCTTTATTTAATTGAGGGGCAATTGCATGAGGCGCATTCCGATGTTCGTTCTCCAGTTTCCAGGATCCGTTTTCTATATTATACTTTATTTCGTTTTCTCCAAAATGAAGTCCCTCTGTTTTCTGCACAATCGGCAGATGGATTATTTTATGCTGCCATTGTTTAAAACGGTCCTTATTTTTCTCATAAACATAATCCTTTTTTTTACCGGCATGGGTAAGATTCGATTCTGCCAGCACAAAATGGTCAACATATTTGTCCAAAAGCTTTAATCTGAATTCAAGAAGCTCAAGCTCATTAAAGAAAGTAAAACAGTCGTAAATTTTCATAAGATAATAAGCGCTAAATTACCGAATAATTGCCAGCTTGGGATCATTTGACAGAATTTTATAAAACCGGTATTGATAAGCGCCTTATTTTCTCTTACCTTTGCACGTTTCCATTTACTACTTCAATGAAGCTAAAAAAATTCGGCAGGTTATTTAAGTATATTGGTTATTACAAAGGAAAGATCGTCCTGTATATTACCATTACGATCATCGCCTCTTCACTCTCGGTAGTTTCCCTGGGGATGCTGGCGCCGCTCATGTCGCTTATCTTTAAGGTAGATGGCATTGGCGGACAAAACATATTGAACAAGATCCCGGGCGGGCGTTATTTGGGCGAAGAATTGTCAAAACTGGTAAGCAGCGGGCAACAAATGCAGGCAGTGCTGCTCTGTTGCATCCTGGTGATTGTTTCCGTTTTCCTGAAAAACCTGTTGTTATATGTATCCTCATTGATTTCGGTACCGGTACGGAGCTCTATCATTATTCATTTGAAAAATGATCTGTACGCCAAAGTGCTGAGTCTGCCGGTTGGCTATTTTTCCGAACAGAAAAAAGGGGATATCATGAGCCGCATGACCAACGATGCAGGCCTTGTAGAAAGCTCTATCGTTAATGCCCTGGAAGGGTTGATCAAGGATCCTGTTATGGTGATCAGTTATCTGGTAGCCATGGTCGCCATCAGTCCCAGTCTTTCAGTATTTTTACTGATTTTGTTACCGGCCACGGCTTTTATCATCGGACGTATCAGCCGCACGCTTAAGAAACAAAGCAATACGGCATCGTTACGGGTAGGCGACACACTATCCATATTGGATGAAACCTTAACCGGCATCCGCATTATTAAAGCGTTCACTGCAGAAAAAATTTTAAACAACCGGTTTGTTACACTGAACAATACCTTACTGGGGATCAATAAAAAAATGGCGGCCCGCAGGGATCTGGCATCACCGTTAACGGAATTATTGGGCGTTATGGTATTATGTGTGATCATTTATTTTGGTGCCAGCCTGATTCTTAAGGGTAACACGTTAGGTCCCGGCGATCTTATTTCATTTATAGCCATATTTGCCATGATGATCAATCCCGCAAAAACCTTAGCGGCATCGTTTTTCAGGGTACAGGAAGGGGCAGCGGCCATAGAGCGTATTGAAGACTTATTGACCACCCCGGAAAAAGTGGAAGACAACGGTACTAAAAAGCTGGAAATATTTACCGAGGGGATCGAATTTAAAAACGTATCATTTGCCTACAATGAAACGCCGATCCTTAAAAACATCAACCTGTTTATTCCGAAAGGAAAGACCGTGGCGCTGGTGGGCAGCAGCGGTGCGGGGAAAAGTACCCTGGCGGACCTGGTGCCCCGTTTTCATGATGTAACCTCGGGCGAAATTCTGGTTGACGGTATCAATATTAAAGACTATAGTATAGAATCTGTAAGAAAACAAATTGGTATTGTAAGCCAGGAGCCGATCCTGTTTAACGATAGCATTGCCAATAATATCACTCTTTCTGATCCTGATGCACCGGTGAGTGAGATCGAAAGCGCTGCTAAAGTAGCAAATGCGTACCGGTTTATTGAAAATAAGCCCCAGAAGTTTGATACCAATATCGGCGACAGAGGTGCTAAGTTGAGTGGGGGAGAAAAACAACGGCTTACAATTGCCCGGGCAGTTTTAAAAAACCCGCCGATCCTCATCCTGGATGAAGCTACTTCTTCATTAGATACGGAGAGTGAACGCCTGGTGCAGGACGCCATTAATAAAATGATGCAGAACCGTACTTCGCTGGTTATTGCCCACCGTTTAAGCACCGTACGGCATGCAGACGAGATCATCGTTTTGAACAAAGGTGCCATTGCAGAGCGGGGCTCGCACGAAGAGTTAATGCAGATCGACGGGGGCATTTACCGCAAGCTGGTAGACCTTCAGGAAATGGTATAATGGAAGATAATAAATAAGTCCGGGGTAAAAGAATACTCATACAGCGTCCTTAATATTTTCATAAGATATTCATAATGAGACAGTTTTATTCGTTGTTGAAAATTCTCAATACTCAGGTCTCAATTCTCAACTCTTTCGCTTACCTTTGCGTCCCCAATTAGTTCTTTCAAATGAGACTCTTGTTTTGCAAATGATAATGCAGCAAAATAAGTTAGTCGAATTTGTCCCGCATAGCGGGATGAAGATTCCTGCCCTGATAAGTATCAGGATCGGAATTGGGAGTGCCCGGTAGTTTCCGTGCACGTTTGAACCAATAAATCGAATAAAATGGCAAAAGAAATCTCTGGCTTTGTAAAGCTACAGGTAAAGGGTGGTCAGGCCAACCCTGCACCTCCGGTTGGGCCGGCGTTAGGTTCCAAAGGTGTGAACATCATGGAATTCTGTAAACAATTCAACGCCCGTACCCAGGACAAAATGGGAAAAGTACTTCCCGTATTAATCACTGTTTATAGCGACAAAAGTTTTGAATTTGTAATCAAAACCCCTCCTGCATCCATTCAATTAATGGAAGCCGCTAAAATTCAAAAAGGTTCTAAAGAAAGCAATCGTGCTAAAGTAGGCAAGGTGACCTGGGATCAGGTTGAGGCTATTGCGAAAGACAAAATGCCGGACCTGAACTGCTTTACAGTGGAAGCTGCTATGAAAATGGTGGCAGGTACCGCACGTAGCATGGGACTGAATGTTGAAGGTAAAGCCCCATGGGAAAATTAATCTCCATCACAGAACTAAAAAGAATTTAAAATGGCATTCATTAGTAAAAAAAGAAAAGTTGCAAATGCAAAGCTCGACGCTACTAAGGCGTATACGCTGAAAGAGGCTTCTGCATTGGTAAAAGATATAAATGTTGCAAAATTTGATGCTTCTGTTGACCTGCATGTGCGTTTAGGGGTAGATCCTAAAAAAGCAGATCAGGCAATTCGCGGCACAGTAACATTACCGCACGGAACCGGTAAAACCAAAAGAGTTCTGGTGCTTTGTACTCCAGATAAAGAAGCAGATGCAAACAGCGCAGGCGCTGATTATGTAGGGCTGGATGAGTATGTTCAGAAAATTGAAGGCGGCTGGACAGATGTGGACGTAATTATTGCCACACCTGCTGTAATGCCTAAGATTGGTAAACTGGGTAAAATTTTAGGACCACGTAACCTGATGCCCAATCCCAAAACCGGTACAGTTACCAATGACGTAGCTGCGGCTGTAAATGAGGTAAAAGGCGGTAAAATTGCATTTAAGGTAGACAAAGCGGGTATTGTACATGCTTCTATAGGGCGTGTAAGTTTCAGTGCTGAAAAGATTGCTGAGAATGGTCAGGAGCTTTTGAATGCACTGATCAAGGCAAAACCTACTACCGCAAAAGGTACTTATCTGAAAGGGATCAGCATGGCCAGCACAATGAGCCCCGGCATTCCCCTGGATACCAAATCTTTTGTGCAGTAATCGCCCGGCATTGACCGGTCTTAATTTTAAAACAGTCAAACCGTAATACAATGACTAAAGAACAAAAAACAGAAGTGATCGAATTGCTGAAAAGCAAATTCTCTCAATATGAAAATTTTTATATTACTGATACTGAATCTTTAACCGTAGATCAGGTTGGTAAATTGCGTCGCGCTTGTTTCAATAAAAATGTTGAAATGAAAGTTGCGAAAAATACATTGATCAGAAAAGCGCTGGAGTCTTTAGACGCTGAGAAATATTCAGGGGTTTATGATTCCCTGCACAAGGTAACCGCCCTGATGTTCTCTGAAAATCCTAAAGAACCGGCTGTGATCCTTAGCTCTTTCAGAAGCGAAGCAAAAGCAGAAAAGCCTGAGTTAAAACTGGCATTTATTAATGGCGACGTATATGTTGGTGACAATCAATTGGCAAGTCTGGTTAAGATCAAGACCAAGAACGAGCTGATCGGCGATGTTATCGGATTGTTGCTGTCACCCATTCAGCGTGTTATTGGCGCCTTACAGAACAGGCCCGAAGCAGCAGAAGAGGCAGCAGTTGAAGCGCCTGCAGCTTCCCAGGCAGAAACGCCTGCGGCAGATGCACCAGCTGCCGATGCAACACCAGCAGCGGAATAATTGGTATATAGTGTAACAAACATATATTTTAAACAATTTTTTTAAAACCGCCGTCGGATCCGATCCGGATAATTGTCAGGAGGAAATGAAGACGGTAAAAATTAAAACAAAATGGCAGACATTAAAGCATTAGCAGAAAACCTGGTAGGTTTAACTGTAAAAGAAGTACAGGAATTAGCAGATTTCTTAAAATCTGAATATGGTATTGAGCCTGCAGCTGCAGCAGTAGTAGTAGCTGGTGGTGGCGATGGTGGCGCAGCCGCTGCTGAAGAAAAAACAGCATTTGATGTGATCCTGAAAAGCGCAGGAGCTTCTAAACTGAACGTTGTTAAGATCGTTAAAGACTTAACCGGTTTAGGCCTGAAAGAAGCTAAAGAATTAGTTGATGGCGCTCCAAAACCAGTAAAAGAAGGCGTATCTAAAGCTGAAGCTGATGATATCGCTGCTAAACTGAAAGAAGCAGGTGCTGAAGTAGAAGTAGCTTAATTCCTACTTTAATAAGAAAATAAAAAGGCAATCCGGAAGGATTGCTTTTTTTATTAACGAAGATCCGTTTTGATTCCGCTGTCGAAATTATTATAACCGTATAAAAGGGGGTGTACCTAAGGCACACCGAATGGCACACGCCGCTACGCGGCTGCAAAGGGTTTGTTCCTCCGGGACAAGATTGAAGTGATGTGCGTGGCCCTTTAGATCTATACCCTTCCAGGCTTTTCGACTATTAACGAATTCGAGCTGTGGTGGTGAACCTAAGGCACACTGATGACAAGCGCCGCTACGCGGCTGCAAAGGGTTTGTTTCTCCGGGACAAGATTGAAAAGTGATGTGTGTGGCCCTTTAGATCTATATCCTTTCAGGCTTTTCGTCTATTAACGAATTCGAGCTGTCGTGGTGAACCTAAGGCACACTGATGACAAGCGCCGCTCTTTGGCTCTTACGGACCTTCAAGCCTTTTGCCCATTCATGCCGTAGGCATCACCCATCTTTAGAAAACCAATGGGACGGTTGAAGATGCCACGTAGTGGCTACCCCTTGTGTACCGCGTGTAATCAGGGTATTTCTCCATCGAAAGAAAATCTTGTCGGATACGATCCTGTTCCAGGCGGCGGTTGTGTTGAAATGCAGGCATCATTCTTTTTTCATTTGTTGCTGCAATTCTTTAATCGTCATATTGTACATAATACTATGCCGGTTGTTTACCCGTTGCGCCAGGTGCACATGCGCAATATACTCCTGAACGATCTGGATCTTATCGCTGGGGGTTACTACCAGTAACTGTAAATGCAATTGTTTGCAGAGTTCCATCAGGTAAGTGGCTTTATCCTCATCCTGATTGCTGAAGCTTTCATCCACTGCAATAAAACGCAGGCTGCGGCTGTTTTTTCCCTCACGGGTGATGCCAAACTGGTAAGCGATGGCGCTGCACAAAATAGTGTAAGTAAGCTGCGCTTTTTCTCCACCGGAAAGTTGTCCCATCTGGCGATATGTTTTTTTCAACTCATTAGTATTGCGGTATTTTTCATCGGCCCAGAATTCAAACCAATTGCGTACATCCATCACGCGGGCACGGTAGGTTTCGCTTTCGTCCAGGTTATCGATCAGGGGCTGTACTTTTTCACGGAAATGCAGGGCTTTTTCTTCAAAGCTGCTTTGCTGCCAGTTAGCGGCCTGGGGTAAGGCTTCCAGCAAGGCATTGCGGAAGGCATGCACATTGCTATCCTGTACTTTTCGTTTGCCCAGCTGAATATAAGTATCCGGCAGCCGGTTGAAATTAATATGGCCCAGGGACTGGTTCAATTTGTCGACGCTATTATTGATCTCCCGTTCCCATTTTTCCATTTCTTCATTCAATCCGCCGATTTTATAGGTAATGGTATCATTAATGAAATTCTCAAAATCCTTCCGGTATTTAGGCAGGTTGTCCGCTGTAAGTTTCTGTAGCCATTCCAAAAACTCTGCTGCATCTTCCGCTTCGTCCGGTAACAACAGTACGTCGCCCAGCCAATCGGGAAAGCGTTGTAAGAGGGAGGGGGCGGGATTTTTAATATGGCTGATACTACGATTCAGCTGGTTTTCTTCTTTATGCAATGCCTGTTGTGTGGCTTGCACCTCCTGCTCCAGTTGTGTTTTGAAACGATTAAAAACAGCCTCCACTGTATCCAGCGTAACAGTGGAGAGCGCGGCGGCTTCTTCCTGCTGAAACGCAAGCAACTGGTTTTTATCATCCTCTGTAAGGAGCGTCAGCAGTGGTTGCAATGCTGTTTGCTGTTGTTGCCGTTCATCTATTTTATTAATTACGGTTGTTTGTTCCCGGCCAGCCTGCTCCCATAATTTCTCTGCCGCTGCCCGCAGTTCCTGTATCTTTTCCAGCTGGGTAGCCAATGCCCGGAGCTGATCGCTGCTCTGGCTCAGCTCTCGGATCTGCTCTTCTGTACGATGCATTTCCAGCTGAATGCCGGTTACATCCAGTAACGCAAAGCCCTCATGCTCTTTGAGGCGATTGAGCGCATAAAACTGTTTTTGCAGACGGGTTGCCCGGTTCCTGCACCGTTCAATGACCTCAGCGGTATTGGAAAATTCATCTGCCAGTTGATTTCTTCTGCGGATCAGCGCTTCTTTTTTCTGTTCATTGTTCCAACCCATTACATACCGGCGGGGATCCAGCGAGTCGGGGCGGTCATCCTTTTCGTGCCGGTCGCGATTCTTGATCAGCCCATTCAGGGTAATGGCTTTGTCATAGCGCTCCAGCGATTTGTCGGTATCCAGACATACATGATCAAACTGCTGCACCACCTGCTGTGCTACCCAGCCTGCCAGCGGGTGGGCCGCATGGAAATCCAGCTTATAGTAAACGGTATTATCCCCGGCCAGCATTTGCAGGGTGTCACGTACCTGGTAATAAACCAGGCGCGTACCTATATTATGCTGATTGATGTACCGGGTTACTTTTTTATAATGTTCCTCCGGCACCAGAAGGCGAAGGGCAAAGCTTCTCAGCAGTTTTTCCAGTGCGGGTTGCCAGGATTGTTCGTCTGCTTTTACCTGGATCAATTCTCCTGCAAAAGGGAGTTCACCGGGTTCCAGCTTCAGAGCATTGCAAATGTTTTTACGTACCTGCACCAGGTGATAAGGGATATTGCTTTTATTTTGCAACAATGCATTCAATTCTGCTTCAACCCGGGATTTCTCTGCATCTGCTTTGCGCTGGGTGTTCTTTGCCTCAAAATCATCTTCCTCGTTTATGCGGTTTTCTTTTTCCAGTTGCTGGCTGATCTGAGGAGTTTCTTTTTGTATTCTTTTATAGTCTTCCTCATTACCGGTTGTGCTATTGTTCAGATTTAAGGTGTTGCACCATTCAGAAAAGGCTGCCAGATTGGTTTCAGCTGCCTTCCGCTTTGTGTCCAGGGATTGCAGCTCCTGTTCCAGCTGTTTTATGCGTTGGCCTGCTTTGTTCTGCTCCATTTGGTTACGGGTGATCCGTTCTTCCTCATAAAGCGTTTCTATTTTTAATTTGGCTGCTGCCGTTTTTTCTTCCAGGGATTTTAGCAGGTTGGCATCTTCTTCCAGTGATTGGGCCAGAAGTCTGTCCAGAGTATAACTTTTCCAGATGCCTGCCGTTTCCAGTGTCTGGGACAGATATTGCTGCTGTTGCAACAGCCGGCGGTATCCTTCAAAGTGTAACTGTATGGGTTGTAAGAGGCGGATCTGTTCTTCTGCCTTTTCAATATTGCGTTGTGCGTCCAGCAGCGTACCCAGGTGTTTTTTCAATTCCTGAAATTTTGTTTCCATATCCCTGTGTTCCAGCATGTGGATGCGGATAAAATCATCCAGATTACCCAGTACTTTAATGCCCACGGTTTGGTTAAAGAGGGTTAAAGCCTGTATGCTTTGCATGCCCAGCACATCTACCAGCCGGAGCGCGTATTTGCTGGCGGCGTCAAGCCACTCCACCTGTTTACGGCTGCCCTGGTTGTACTGCTTGTCAATCCGTTTTTTCCAGGCATTACCTAAATCAAAGGGTTTAAAATCGGCTTCAATATGAAGCGCCTTGTGCGCCACACCAAATTGTCTTTTTAAATCGCCGTTATTGAAATAACGCACCTGGAAAAGGGTAACCACCTGTTGCGCCTCATTGGTAAAATTTACGAGCAAAATGCTGTAGGCTTCTTCCTTTTTTTCGCGCAGGTACAGGCTTTTTGTTACACCGCTTTCGCTGTTGATGGTGCCATATCCGCCCAGCACATAGGTTTCTTCCGTACGATCGCCCTTTT
>DASVMC010000239.1:0-3020 GCA_036384555.1 Niabella sp.
AAGTAAAAGACCTGGCCAAGATCTCAGCTCTTTCTTATAAAGCAAAAGCAAACGCTATTGTTGTTGTTGAAGACATCACCCTGGAGGCTCCTAAAACAAAAACATTGACCACTGCTTTGAGCAAATGGAAGGTGGGAGATAAAAAATTGATGTTCATTACTGCAGAACCGAATGATAATGTTGAATTATCGTTGCGCAATGTGCCTTCAGTGCTGGCGTTGCCGCTAAGCGATATCAATACTTATGATATTGTGAATTCAGAAGTGTTAGTGCTTTCTGAAGGAGCCGCAAAAATATTCTCTGAAGATTTAGAAGAAGCGGAGGCTTAATTATAATAATGTGTAAATGTGCTGGTGTGGAAATGTGTGAATGCGATCAGCACAAAATATTGAAATTTTCACATTACCACATTTTCAAACTTTCAAATTAGTAAAAGATGAGACCATCTGAGATATTAATAAAACCGATTTTAACCGAAAAAGCAAATGCCCAGCAGGAAAAACTGCGTCGTTATGCCTTTAAGGTTGCAAAAAAATCCAATAAGCTGGAAATCAAAAAAGCAATTGAGACTTTTTATGGTGTTACCGTTACCAGCGTAAATACAGTTGTTGCTCCGGCAAAGAATAAAACCCGTTTTACAAAAGCCGGGTTTATCCAGGGCCGTAAAGCCGGTTACAAGAAAGCATATGTAACAGTGGCTGAAGGCGAAGAGATCGACCTGTATGCGAATATTTAAGTTCATAGTAAATGGCATATAGTTCAAGACAACTCATGAACTAGGCTCTGTGAACCATTAATTAAAGAAAGGCAAACAACCGCCGCGAAGTGTTGGAAGTTTTTAAGCGAATAGAAGCAAAAGAAAATTTAAGATGTCTGTAAAAAAGTTTAAACCGGTAACAGCCGGAACCCGCTGGAGAATCGGAAATTCATTTTCTGAAATTACTACCAACCAGCCCGAGAAGAGCCTGGTAGAAACGAAGAAGAGCACCGGAGGTCGTAACTCTTCCGGTCACTTAACCATGCGTTACAGGGGTGGTGGTCATAAAAAGAAGTATCGTATAATAGATTTCAAAAGAAACAAGCATGCTGTTGCTGCAAAAGTGGTAAGCATCGAATATGATCCGAACCGTACTGCGTTTATTGCGCTTTTAGAATATACTGATGGTGAAAAGCGGTATATCCTTGCTCCTCAGGGCCTTACAGTAGGTACTGAAGTGATCAGCGGTAACGCGGTTGCTCCTGAAATCGGGAATGCTTTACAATTGAAGAACATGCCGTTGGGTACCAACGTACACAATATTGAGCTGAATCCGGGGCAGGGTGGTAAAATTTCCCGCAGTGCCGGTGCCTCAGCACAGCTGACCAACAAGGAAGAGAAATATGCGGTATTAAAAATGCCTTCTGGTGAATTGCGGAAAGTGCTGATTAACTGTTTTGCTACAGTAGGTGTGGTAAGCAACAGTGACCATAGCCTGCAAAGCATGGGTAAAGCAGGTAGAAACAGGTGGAAGGGAATCCGCCCGAGAAACCGCGGTGTTGCTATGAACCCTGTAGATCACCCGATGGGTGGTGGTGAAGGTAGAGCTTCCGGTGGTCACCCACGTAGCCGTACCGGTAAATATGCCAAAGGCGAAAAAACAAGAACGGTTGGCAAAGCAAGTGATAAGTTAATTATCCAGCGTAAGAACGGTAGCAAACTGGCTAAATAGTAATCAGAAATCAGTAATCAGAAATCAGAAATAAACAAATATGGCTCGTTCGATAAAAAAAGGTCCTTATGTAGCAACTCACTTAGAAAAGAAAGTGCTGGCTATTAATGAAGGAAAAGGAAAAAAGGCTGTAATAAAAACCTGGAGCCGCCGCTCTACTATTACACCTGATTTTGTAGGCCACACTTTTGCAGTACATAACGGAAATAAATTCATTCCGGTATATGTTACAGAGTTTATGGTCGGTCATAAACTGGGTGAATTTGCACCAACCCGCAACTTTAAGGGACATGCGGGCGATAAGAAGTAATTGTAAAAAGAATTAATATACAAAAGATCGTTTGAGGATTATTAGGAATGCACAAACAGTCAGCCTGAAACCTCAAACTTCAAACTTAAATAATGGAAGCAGTAGCAAAACTTAGGAATTATCCGACATCTCCTCGTAAAATGAGATTGTTGGCTGATTTGATCCGCGGCCAGAAAGTGGATTTGGTGTTGGCCGAATTAGAGCACAATCCCAAGCACCCTGCAGTACCTTTGCGTAAGCTGGTGTTAAGCGCTATTACAAACTGGAAGCAAGCCAATGAAGGAGAAGACGAATCCGGATTAGTGGTTAAAACCATTTTTGTAGATGGCGGCAGAACATTAAAGCGCATGCGCCCCGCACCGCAAGGTCGTGGTTACCGTGTTCGCAAACGCAGCAATCATGTTACACTCATTGTAGATGTTGCCGGGGAAGATAAAAAAGCTGCTAAGAAAGCTAAGGCTGCTGTAAAAGCTGTCCCTGCAGAAGAAGTAAAGGAAGTAAGCGCAAAAGCTCCGGCTAAGAAAAAAGCTGCTGCTAAAAAGTCAACTAAAGAATCTAAAAAAGCATAACCAATAAATATGGGTCAAAAAGCAAATCCAATTGGTAACCGATTAGGCATCATCCGCGGATGGGAATCTAACTGGTATGGAAGCAAAAAAGACTTTGCTTCTAAGTTAATCGAAGACAATAAAATCAGAACCTACCTGAATGCGCGTATCAATAAAGGCGGGATCTCTAAAATTGTTATCGAAAGAACCTTAGGTAAGTTAATTATAACAATTCATACATCTAAACCCGGAATTATCATTGGTAAAGGTGGTGGAGAAGTGGATCGCATTAAAGAGGAGCTGAAGAAATTAACCCAGAACGATGATGTTCAGATCAACATCCTGGAGATCCGCCGCCCGGAAACTGATGCGATGATTGTGGGAGATACCATTGCCCGTCAGATCGAGAACCGGATCAACTTCAAACGTGCTACGAAAATGGCCATTGCATCT
>DASVMC010000240.1:0-4461 GCA_036384555.1 Niabella sp.
GGTTCCGCTATGTACAGGTAGAAGGTGCAACGCCGGAAGATCATCAAAGCACATTGCCCGTTATCAAAGCATTAAAAGGGTTGCATATCCGGAACAGTGCTGCTGAAATTGGTGCTTTCAATTGTTCCAATGATCTGTTCAATAAGACCAGCAACCTGATCCGCTGGGCCATCAGAAGCAATATGGTAAGTGTTTTCACGGATTGTCCTCATCGTGAAAAACTGGGCTGGCTGGAGCAACTCCATTTGATGGGAAGCTCGGTTCAGTACAACTATGATATCGCAGCGCTTGCTAAAAAAATAGTGCGCGATCTGATCAATGCACAAACAGAAGACGGTCTTGTGCCTGATATCGCACCGGAATATGTCCACTTTGATGGCGGTTTCCGGGATTCCCCCGAATGGGGGAGTGCAGCTGTAATCTTTCCGTGGTACGCATTCCAGTGGTATGGAGATACGTCTATACTGAAAGATGCTTACCCGATGATGAAAAAATATGTGTACTATCTTAAGGGAAAAGCGAAGGATCAGATTTTATATTTTGGACTGGGCGATTGGTTTGACCTGGGACCTGGCAGCCCGGGCGTTTCGCAGCTGACCCCTCAGGGAGTTACGTCAACGGCTACCTATTATTACGATCTGACCATACTTTCAAAAATCGCTGCATTGTTCAATTATAAAGAAGACAGGGCTCTTTTTGAGAACTGGGCAGCAACCGTAAAAAATGCCTTTAATAAAAAGTTCTTTAATAAAGAAACCATGCAATATGCAACAGGCAGTCAGGCAGCCAATGCAATGGCCCTGTATATGGGCCTTGTGGAGCCTCCATATCATGAAGCCGTAGTGAAGAACCTGGTTAAAGATATCCGTGATCATAATAACGCACTTACAGGGGGTGATGTTGGCTACCGGTATGTATTGAGAGCACTGGAAGATGCCGGTTACAGTAATGTGATCTATGATATGAACAACCGAAGTGATGTGCCCGGCTACGGATATCAGCTGGCACATGGGGCAACGGCATTAACAGAATCATGGGCGGCACTGCCTGTTGTTTCCAATAATCATTTTATGCTGGGGCACCTGATGGAGTGGCTCTATTCCGGTCTTTGCGGGATCCGGCAGGCCGCAGGATCGGTAGGATTTAAAGAGATCGAGATAAGACCGCACCCGGTTGGTGATATAAAAACGGCAAAGGCCAGTTATCATTCAGTGCATGGACCTATACAGGTAAGCTGGGAGAAAGAAAAAGGACTGTTTACCATTGCTGTTTCCATTCCGGCAAATACAACGGCTGTTATTTATTACCCGCCGGGATACGATCAACAAGAACAAAAAATAGGCTCCGGCAATTACCGTTTTACGGTAAAATCAAAGCAATAAACGAATCCGATCGCAATTCGTTTTATTTCCGCCTGATCCGTTTGCAAAACGGCATTAAATGCTGCCGGGACTAAAATGCTGCTGCTTCCCTGCAAAACCTTTATCCGGTGCATGAAAAAAAAGCATAAAAATTTGTGTAGTTAAATGACTACACGTATATTTGTAGTCAAATAGCTACATAATGAATTTAAGACGCGATGTTTTTCAGGCGCTCGCAGATCCTACCAGAAGAGCCATTCTGCTTTTGGTAGCAGCACAATCTCTGACGGCAGGAGCGATAGCTGCCAATTTTGATACGGCCCGGCCAACGGTATCCAAACACCTGCAGATCCTTACAGCGTGCGAATTGCTGCAGCAGGAACAGAATGGCCGGGAAATTTATTACCATTTTAATGCAAAAAAAATGAAAGAAGTAGCCGACTTTATTGAACCGTTCCGCAAGCTATGGGACGACCGGTTTAACAAATTAGAATCGGTAATGAAAAAATACAATGTAAAAAATAAATAAAACGATATGAACAAAGGTATTCAAACAGTTCTTTATCCTGTTAAGGATATGACACAGGCAAAAACAGCATTTACAAAGTTCTTAGATGTTGAACCCTATGTTGACAGTCCCTATTATATTGGCTTCAGGCTGGGAAATCAGGACATAGGTTTAGTTCCGAACAATCCTGAGGGAGGGACAGCAGCATTCTTCCATGTGGACGATATTAAGAGTAGTCTGCAGCTGCTTGTAGATTCAGGTTCAGCAATTATTCGTGATATCAGTGATGTGGGTGGAGGCAGGCTGGTGGCCAGTGTAAAAGATGCTAATGGAAATATAATCGGGCTTGTTCAAAATTAAAGAGTTATGGAACGAAAAACAAAAATCAATGCCGAACAAGGTAAACAGGATCTGAGGATCACAAGAGCATTCGATTTACCGGTGGAACTGCTTTTTAAGGCGTATACAGAAGCAGCCTTCGTTGAGCAATGGATGGGAACAAAAGTATTGAAACTGGAAAGTAAAAAGCACGGTAGCTATCAGTTTCAAACCAGGCGTGGGGAGGTTGTTGTATTTAGCGCTAATGGGACCATTCATGAATTGATCCCAGATCAAAAGATTGTGCGGACCTTTGAAATGGAAAATGCAGCCCTGGGTGTTCAACTTGAAATTATTGAATTTATTAAATGCACTAACGATACCAGTGAAATAAATATTCATACTATTTATGAATCAGCGGCATTGAGGGATCAGCAACTTCAGCTTCCGTTTGCAGCAGGCATAAACAGCGCGCATAACCGGCTTCAGGAAATTCTTTTCAAATTAAAATAACGGCTCATAATGAAGCGTAATAAAATCATTTATTGGGTGGCTACCGCCTGGCTGTGCCTGGGCATGACATCTACCGCAATTATTCAGGTGTTCCAAATAAAAACGGATGGACCAGGTGGCATTGAAAATATGAAACATTTAGGCTTTCCCACCTATATACTGCCACTGCTTGGCGTCTGGAAACTGTTAGGCGTGGTAGCTTTTTTGATTCCAAAATATCCATTGCTAAAAGAATGGGCCTATGCCGGTATCTTCTTTACGGTTACCGGGGCATTGTACGCGCATCTTATATCGGGTGATTCATTCAGTTTCATTGCGCCTTCTTTATTGTACCTTATTCTTATTGGCGCCTCCTGGTATTTCCGGCCTCCGGACCGCAAAACCGGGAAACAATAAATAGATGATCAATTGCTGATGGGTTTCGGGTAATATAAAAACCATCGGGAAACCGGCAGCCGGGTCAACGCATAAATCTGTAAACGATTCTGCTATCCCGATAGTCGGGACACGAATGAGCAAATCCATTTTTATAGACACCAATAGCGCCATTAGGCGCTTATTTGTGAATTCGTGGCATTGGGAATGAGCCCATAGCCCTTCCGGTAAAAAATAAATTTTATGCGCCCGCCCTGGGCCGGCTGCCGTAACGCACATTTTACCACGGTAATTATATATCTTTATGGAAGATGGTTAATTGTCGTATTTCCGATCGGCTTTTAGACCTGGAACCAATATCAGGTATATACAACTATTCAAGAACATAGCAGATGAACCCAAAGGTTGATTTTTATTTTAGTAAAGGAAAATGGCAGGAAGCAATAAAACTGCTTCGGAAAACAGTTCTTGGTTGCGGCCTTACCGAAGAACTGAAATGGGGTTGTCCCTGTTACGTATTTGAGGACCGTAACATTGTACTGATCCATGTGTTTAAGGAATACTGCGCGCTGCTGTTTTTTAAAGGAGCCCTGCTGCAGGACGCAGAAGGGATACTGATTCAGCAAACAGAAAATGTACAATCAGCGCGCCAGGTGCGGTTTACCAGCGCCCAGGAAGTTAAAAAATGGCAACCTGCTGTCAAATCGTATATTTACGAGGCTATTGAAGTGGAACGGGCTGGGTTAAAAGTGCCGTTGAAAAAGACAAAGGATTACACAATCCCGGAAGAGTTTCAAAAGCAACTGGACAAACGCCCTGCTCTAAAAAAAGCATTTCAAGCATTAACTCCGGGGCGGCAGCGGGGCTACCTTTTTTATTTTTCACAGGCCAAACAGCCCAAAACCCGGGAAGTAAGAGTGGAAAAATATATACCGAAGATCCTGGAAGGAAAGGGCCTGGAGGATTAGAGATTTTAAGACTTGTATTTGTTTTCATTTACCGATGACGGGTTTCCCAGGTTAGACTTATAATGATCCGGAATATTTTACAGGATATAGGGTACTTCTCTGATCAGGAACTGGTCCTTTTTGAGCAAACAGTTACAAAAAGACCGGTGCGGAAGGGCGAACGCTTATTAAGTGAAGGGGCCGTTTGCCAGTCTGTGTTTTATATCTTATCAGGAGCCTTTTATCAATACCAGGCCGGCGAAGTACAGGAAAATATTATTGATCTGCATCTTGAGAAGGAGTGGATGTTCAATCATACCAGTCTTATCAGCCAGTCGCCATCCATGACCTCGATCAGGGCTTTCATAGAATCAGAAGTGGCTGTATTAAGCCTGTACGACCTTCATGCGCTCATTACCTTTTCAAAGGCCTTTCTGCA
>DASVMC010000241.1:0-2199 GCA_036384555.1 Niabella sp.
TCCTTATTAGCAATATATTTTTCCAGCGATCCGTTATCATAATGACGGATCGTTGTTAATGTAAGCCCTGGTGTCAGGTGTACATCAAACAGCTCTGCAGCGGCAGCGGAAAACCGGGCAATCTTATCCTCCCAGTTGTCAAAAGCCAGTGTAAGACTGATAGCCCCGTTTTGGGTAAGTGTAGGCCGCAAGGAATGCTCATTGAACCATTGGTAGATCTGGTAGGCATGTGTATCTCCTACAAAAGAGAAATCCCGGGTCTTGAGCTCCATCATGATCTGGTTATGCTTGATAACGATAATAGGAGGCAGGTTCTTACTGATTTGATCATGGATGGTAGTGCCCGGTAGCGCTGCATCCAGAAAGCATTTTACATATAAGGGAATGCTCTTATTCTGAAGCGGCTTTATGGTTTTAGGATGAATGACCTGCGCACCGTAATAGGCCATTTCAATTACTTCGTTATAGCTGAGTGACTCAATCGGCACAGCATCCGGGATCTCTTTTGGATCGGCATTCATTACATTCTTCACATCTTTCCAGATGGTCAGGCCTTTAGCGTCCAGCAGGTTGGCGAAGATCGCAGCCGAGTAATCGCTGCCTTCACGGCCCAGGGTGGTGCTTTCATTTTCATCAGTAGCTCCTATAAATCCCTGGGTAATGATCCATTTTTTGTTTTTGATAAGGGGTACGATGTATTCATTTACTTTCTGTTGTGTGTACTGCCAATCAATATTGGCATCCCGGAAATTATCATCTGTTCTGAAAACATCGCGCACATCGATCCATTCATTGGTGATACCGCGCTCATTCAGGTAAGCGCTGACAATACAGGTAGATAACAGTTCCCCGATACTGACGATCTGATCATAGTAATAATCGTACTCGCGTACCGGTTTATCATGCAACAGCCATTCTACTTCGGTAAAGAAATCCCTTAACCGGGCTTCGCAGGCCAGGTAGTGGGTTACCAGCAGGTACTTGGATACAGTTACATGCTGCTGCTTTATCTCCTCAAATAATCGTAAAGCAATATCCTGTTTGCCGGCAAAAAAGGCTTCAGCCACTTTTTCCAGCGCGTTAGTCGTTTTTCCCATCGCAGAAATGACAATGAGCAGCTCTTTTTCCCCGCACTGCTCCAGAATAGCTGCTACACTTGAAACCCGTTCCGCACTGTTTACGGATGCACCCCCGAACTTATAAACCTGCATGCTTTTTATTTTGCCAGCGAAGGTCGTTCATTTTGTTAAAGAATTTCATTTTACAAATAATAAAATTGAACAGCTTAAATACAGCAGCAGGTTCCGGTCCGTTCGTCTAAAATGAATATGTTTTTTTTGAACCGTAAGAAGGGAAGGTGCTCACAACCGGTATGTCCTTTTGCGCTTAGGTTCATCTTTGGCAAGTGAAATTATTTGCCTTGCAATTGATAAGTTCTTTGTAGTTTTAACGCATGGCGACTCCCATTATTTCAGTGAAACATTTGATAAAGAACTACGATAACTTTATGGCCGTTAAAGGCATTTCCTTTGACGTTTATGAAGGTGAGATCTTCGGGCTGCTGGGCCCGAACGGTGCTGGTAAGTCTACAACGCTTGAGATCATCGAAACACTCCGGAAAAAAACAAGTGGAACAGTGACTGTTTCCGGTTTTGATCTGGATGACCATCCGGATGATATAAAAAGTATAATTGGCGTCCAGCTACAGGCAAGCGGGTATTATCCGGGATTGAACCTGCTGCAACTGGTAGAATTATTTGCAGGTCTTTATAACCGTCAGGTAGATGGAATGGAGCTGTTAAAAACCGTAAACCTGGAGGAAAAAGCCAAGGCGAAATTTAAGGACCTGAGTGGCGGTCAGAAACAGCGTTTTTCTGTTGCTACCACGCTCATCAATAAGCCCAGGGTGGTTTTTTTAGATGAGCCAACCACGGGTCTGGACCCTCAGGCCCGGAGAAATTTATGGGAGCTGATCAAAAAGATCAATGCAGAAGGCACTACCGTTATTATAACAACCCATTATATGGATGAAGCCGAATACCTGTGCAACCGCATTGCGATTGTGGATTCCGGTGAAATTGTCGCAATGGATACACCCGACAATCTCATCGATCATTTAGTGGCATCGGGATTCGAACGCCCGAAGCAGGTTAAGAACGCCAACCTGGAAGATGTATTCATTCATCTCACAGGGAAGAA
>DASVMC010000242.1:0-3615 GCA_036384555.1 Niabella sp.
TCAATCCGAAGTTCTGCGTAAAGGTTAAAAAATTCCATAACGGGCGCAACTGCTCTTTTTCACGAAAAAACGGAAATGAGAAATACAACAAAACGGTGAACAGGTAAGCAGGAATAATCCTGAAAAACCGCTTGATAAAAAAGCGTTTAAAGGAGATCTTTTGCTCGTTTTTTATTTGTTTGAACAATTCGGAAGCGATCAGAAACCCACTCAGCACAAAAAACAGGTCTACACCCGTCCATCCAAACCCGGCAACATCCGGCAACCAGTTGGGCTGACCATTACTCAAAATAAAATAATGAAAAAGAAAAAAAAATAAAATAGCTAAAGCCCGCAAATGATCCAGGCCGTAAAGCCTTTGATTGCTGTTATTCATGTCCGGTTGATCTTAGTTGTATTGTTCTGAATTTATTTCCGCCCGTTTGTGAAGTTATCTAAACTTTTGATTTTCTTATTTTAAATATACAACAACAGAAAATACCAAAATCAGCTGTGCCCTTTTTTTGCAGATAAATTTCTTTGCACAAGGCTTTAGTAGCTTTGCGGTCATCAAAAGTTACGGCAGGGTTGTTGTATTAAGAGCCACCGTAGTGTTTTTAATCTTTTGGTATATCGATTAACGGTAATCAGTAGCATACGGGCCCCTTTGCAGTTCAACATATTCATAAGTTGCATTATTAAAAATGGCAGATTCCAAAAACTAAGACCTCCTGTAGAAACAGGAGGTGTTTACTCTAAATTTTAAATAAAAACCATTAACTATTACTGTATGTTAACAGAATCGTTTAAAATTACAGGTAACACTTTGCTTCTTTTTATACAAATCCTGACAAAAGTTATCAATACTATAAATAACCTCAACTTATGGTACGCTAAATTGATCAAATAGCGAAGTTTTGAGCGCTGTTATATTAAAAGTACCCCGAACATTCGCTCATTTCCTTTTATACTGTGCTGGCTGGAAAATAGTTTTAAAGTACGCTCCGGTATGTTTATGAGCAGGTTTTGTTCTCATCAATTGCGGACAGCTGCTGCAGGTATTCAGTCCGCTATTTCCCGTTGGTCAATAATAATTTTATACGCTGGTGCCCGGGAATTATCCTGAATAATGCACTATGCTCTTTGCTAAAGGAACCGGTTAAAGCATTCACCTGATAGGTATGCTGCTCAAAATTTCCCTGAACGGTTTTCTGACCAACAGCAACAAATGGCAATACAACTTCTTTATCACTTTGCATATCTATAAACCATTTTTCATTATTACCGGATTTCAGGTATACCAGCAAATCTCTTTCAGTAAATTCAAAATACAGTGTTCCTTTGATCGTTTCCAGCGGCCATGCAATCTTTAATTTGCCTTTTTCTTTATCATCAACCACAGGAGTTCCGCCTTTTAAGAGCGTTTCTTTGCCATTGAGCACCATCTTAAACCATCCGCCGGCATAACTCCCCTGCTTGCTCCATAAATAGCCATCCATTACAGGCAGGGTATAAAAGATACATTCATTAGAGGTAACCGGGATCTTCTCATACAAAGAGGTGAGCGATTCATCAAACAGATGGATATCCCGGAAACGCAGGGAACCCGCTTCCCATAAAAGATTCGCCCTGTAATAACGGCTGTTGAACCATACGGTTTTTTTATTACCGCCCCGTACATCTTCCAGTGCAGTAAAAGAGGTGGGTGGCGTAACTGAAAATTGACTTTTAAACCATTCCCCTGAAGCAGCTAATGTTTCCACCCTTAATTTCTTCTCATCTCTTAATTTTTCAATTAACGGGAACTGTATCTCCAGCCCTTTCGCCATCGCCGGCCATGTAAACGAATTTTCCTGTCCTGCCTGGGTATAGTTAAATGCCATGGACGGACCGGTTATCAATTGTTCAAAAAACCAGTGTACCCAGGAAGCGTCTCCGCCTGCCCCGGGGTAGACCGGCTCTAACGTGATCACACCCTGTCTCGCTTTTTCTAATGCATCATCGTACTGGTGAATCGGATCACTCCCCAGCATTCTGAAAACCGGGACAGGAATTTGTTGTTCCTTATTTTGTGCGGGCATGTATGCGTTCTGTTTACTGGGATAATATGCCTGGTTCCAGTAGCCGCCCCATAATGTATAGCCATCCGTTCCATATTGGTCCTTACAGTTAGCCGATGCTACTATATGATATTTCTCATACAGGTAATTCAGGCTGTGTGCGTCTATAAACCAGGATGCAACCGACCTGGGATAATATCCGAAAACCTTTTTAAAATCTTCCATGTACACATCAATCAGCTTTTCCCGCTCTGCGGGTGTGTATCCTGTAGAAAACCCTACATCTGCATGCCAGTCCCAGGGATAACGTCCCCGCCATTTTATTCCTGCTTTTTCCACAAGCGGCTGCGGAATCTCCCACCAGGCACCTATCTCAAAAGTTTCTTTTGGCAGCGTTTTTAATAATTGCTGATAGCGTTCATCCATCAGCGCATCATATTGTAATAAAAAGGTTCCACCCAGCCGGTATTTTTTCATCAATTCAATCTGCTTTACCACCGTTTCATACAATACGGTCTTAGTGATCCGGTCAGGATCACGAGGTTCAATATCGCGGATAAAATTGACGATGTTTACAATCCGGGGCGACTGAGCCCTAACAGGACCATACGCCAGAACGCTAATCATAAAACAGGTCAAAAACTTCTTCATAATCTGCAGAACTTTATCTGATCGCTCTTCAAAAACTGAGCAACTTTACGCGATCCATTTCATGAACTTCCAAAAGCTAATTAAGCAATTGTCGTAATATCTTTTTATTATACCTGGAATCAGTTGTTGAGAACTTTTTGAGCACAGCCCTAAATTAATAAAAAATCATACAGCAATTTAATATCTTATACCGTTAGCAGGATCAAAAGCTGTTGAGTGATTATGGAAAGCAAGTCGGTTCAATATAAAAAACGGGTCTTAACCAGACTACATTTAGTTAAAACCGTTCCTGTTTTATTTTTGATTGCGCTCTTTTCGTTAAGCGGATATTATCTTTATCAAAATCAAATTGATCAGTCTCTGTCCGGCTCCAGCTTTTACCGGCTCTCATGTTTACGCCGTTGATTCCAAACTGTACTGAAATTGTATGATTGTTCACCACCAGGTTAATAAAGTCAAATGTGTTCTGAATGGTAGCCGTGTAGGGTATCCGGGGACAATTTTCTAATTCTTTCAGGGCCGGACTGTCATTTTTAAACCATTGTCGTAAAAAACCCAGATGCTTGCCGGAACACTGATAACCCAGGTCCAGGGCATCAAGGGCTTTGCATTTTAAATTGCTGAAATCATCCCGTGGTTGGCCGTCATAATCGCAATCACTGCCTGTAAAAGTAACTACATATCCCAAAGCTGCTCTTTCAGGATCTGAGAGGGTCTTGCACAGCGCTTCATTTATAACGATCGTATTAAGGGTATCTTTTAATACCGTATCATACCTGCGTTCCCGCCAGAGAAATTTTGCCGGCCTGGTTGCTAATAGTCCCTCTTTCAAAGGTTCAGCCCTGCTTTTTGCATGCAGGGAATCTGCCCCGGGCAGATGTCCTGTACCAGAACCTGATTGTCCACACGAACCAGTTAGGAGGAA
>DASVMC010000243.1:0-2301 GCA_036384555.1 Niabella sp.
ATATAAAAGGAGGGCAGGCCAATCTTTGGACGGAGCAGGTATACAACCTGCGGCACGCAGAGTACATGACATGGCCCAGGGCATTTGCCATTGCTGAATCCTTATGGTCGCCCAAAGAAAAGAAGAACTGGATTTCCTTCATAAAAAGGGTAGAGGCACAATTCCCGCGCTTTGACAGGGACTCGGTAAAATATGCTACTGCCCTGTACGATCCTGATATTTCGGCATCTTACAACGCTGATAGTACCTTACAGGTTCGCCTGACAAATGAGGTAGCGGATCTTGATCTGTATTACAGTGTAGACAATTCCTTCCCTGACCTGTTTTATCCAAGATACCGTCAGCCGTTTCCCATGCCCAGGGACGCAGCCCAGCTAAGGGTCATCAGCTATCGTAACGGGAAACCTTTAGGCAGACTTTTAACGATCCCGGTCGAAGATTTGAAAAAAAGAGCAGCGCAGCATTAAACGGTTTGGCAGCAGACAATCCGGGCAATAGTGCCGGAGATCCGTTATAAAATCTATAAGAAAAAAATGGAAAATCATAAGTATTTGTATATTCATAGCCCGCCTGATTGATTATCTTGGCCCGCAGTGCCTGAAATAGCAGCACGTACCTAAATCGTATTTTATAAAAACTTAAAAATTAATCACATGGGAATGGTAAAAGAATTCAGGGATTTTGCATTTAAGGGTAATGTTATTGATCTGGCGGTGGGCGTCATCATCGGTGCCGCATTTGGTAAAATTGTGTCCTCTCTGGTTGAAGATGTAATAACGCCGCTTTTGCTAAATCCTGCTTTGAAAGCAGTAGGCGCTGAAAATATTACGCAGCTATCGTGGAATGGGGTCAAATACGGCAACTTTCTTTCGGCAGTGATCAGCTTTTTATGTATTGCATTTGTATTGTTCCTGATCATCAAAGGGGCGAATAAACTGAAGAAAGAAGAGGCGGCCGCTCCTGCAGGACCTTCTTCAACAGACCAGTTGTTAATGGAAATACGCGATGAATTGAAACGATAATAGAAAAGGATCCGACTGACACTAATAACGCTCCGCAATTACGGGGCGTTATTGCGTTATTAGTTAACTAAAGCGATGAAATACCTGCCGTTCAGGGTGCCGCAGGATGACTATATGCAAGTTCCAAAATGAGGATTGGCCGTGAACCCCCCAAAAAACTATCCAATACGATTTTATTGTTGAATAACCGGTACCGGAGCATTAAAAGACACTTGTATCGCCCGGAATGATCCGTTAGGTAAAAGGAAGCTTTTGTTGAAAGTGGTATTCATAAAAAAGCTAAGTTTGATATACAGAACAATAATAACTCTGTTTATATTGTATGTTGCTTAAAGGAAAAATATCGGTCTGGGATTTTATAAAGACCGTAAAATTCGATCTGCTGGCAATAGCCGCTTTCAGCACTATTGTAGGGTTTATATCCACAAGACATTATTTTAGCGAGTTAATGATCCCCCTGGCATTGGTAGCAATTGTGGGAACCGCTATTTCATTGTTGCTTGCTTTCCGAACGGCGCAATCCTACGACAGGTGGTGGGAGGCCCGGATTGTTTGGGGTGCCATCGTAAATGACTCAAGAACACTGATCCGGCAGGTACTGGCATTTTTGCCGGCGACAGCGATCAGGGAAGTACGAGCATTCGCCGAACGCCAGATCATATGGAATTATGCGTTAAGTGAATCCTTGCGGAAAATACCGTTTTCGGATCGGGTTAAAACATATATAGCAGAAACGGGAATCAGTGGTCTGAATATCCCCAATGCTATTTTATCCCGGCATGCCGAACAACTGAAGCAATTGTCGGAAGCCGGACAGCTTACCGAGTACCGGCAGGTGCAGATAGACCAGACGCTGGTACGGTTGTGCGATGCGATGGGGAAATGTGAGCGCATTAAGAATACCGTCTTTCCTGCTTCCTACAGTATGCTCATACATACGCTTATTTATCTTTTTACACTTTTATTACCGTTTAGCCTGAGCGATGACTATGCAGTGATAAAAGCATTACTGACGATAGGGATACCGGTAATCTTTATAGTAATTGAACAGACTGCCATATTGATGCAGGATCCGTTTGAGAACCGGCCGCTGGATACTCCCATGACCACAATCAGCCGTACTGTTGAAGCGAACCTTAAGCAGCAGGTAGGAGAAGCTGCTCCTCCTCCTGGTCCTCCTGTGGGCGATACTTATTACATCCTGTAGCCAGTATTCGCTGTATATAGTGGTTTGCTATAAGATACCGGATGTAACCACGCACTGTTGAATACCAGAATG
>DASVMC010000244.1:0-3165 GCA_036384555.1 Niabella sp.
TTGTCTATACCGGCTGAAGCAGCATATAAATAAAAAGTAGTAAGGTGACTGCTACGCCGCAGATGAAAAAGATCCCCAGGAACTGCAGGTATCCGTTCTTCTTATGCTTAAGTTGTATTTCGTTCTTAACAGACATAATAGCTGATTTATCTATTTTAGAGGAATCGCCCGGGTACCATAACATTTTTTGATGGCTGGAAATGAGGATAACCAGGGCATTTTTATTTCCTGTACAAAGCTCAGCCATTGGCCAGCGAAAAAATACCGTAAGAATACGGTATTTTTTCGCCTGTTTTACGGTAATATTCAGGATAGCGGTCGGATGGTTCAAAAGAACTACTACAGCAGCAGAATCAATTTTAATAAAATGTGCATTAATAGACGAGATCCCTCCGCGCTCCCGCTTCAGCAGGTTTGGTCGGAATGACGATTGGATAACTGTCATTTCAATGAATGAAACCCTGTTTATTTGAGAGGTGTACCACAGCTTTGCTTATTAAACGGATTTTAGTGTCAGTAATCTTACCATTGCCATGTAACAGCATCAACTTCTCTTGCTCAGCTTTTAATCTTTACTGATAGCTGTCCGCTAAATCGCTTCAATACTCAACACAACACTGGACCGGCGCAGCGATACATTCGGGTTGAAGCCGATGTTCATCAGGTAATCACCGCTGTAGGTTTTATTGGCGTCAATCGTTGATTGCTGATCTCCGTAAAGGTTCAGCTCTTGGATGCGGTAGCGCTTATTGGGATCCAGTCCCTGGAATTTCACCGGGTCCAAAGCCGGGTCGCCTACATACCTCCAGTTGGTGAGGTAATTAAAAACGACACCTTTTGTTTGTTCCCTGTTCAAAAAGAGCACGGAAGCAATGTCATTTTCATAAGGATTTTTTAACCGGTACAACGCACCATGCCACACAATGTCCTTAAACCCGTTGTAGTTTTTAATGGCTTCTTTACAGAAAGCCATATCTTCCGGTTTTAGTTCATTGGCTTTGATATCAAAACCCAGTTTGCCCATGGAAGCTACGTCTACCCTGTATTTCAACGGTTGTTTACCCCATTCGGTAACGTGGTTGCACATAGTAATGGCCGGATAATAATAGGAATAGTTCCACTGGATGAATACACGTTCCAGCGGATCTGTATCATCGCTCAGCCAGAATTCCGTGAAATATTTAAGTAGCCCATAGTCGGTTCTGCCACCGCCGCCGGAGCAAAGCATCATGGGTACTTTCGGATACTTCCCACGGATGCGCTGCAATACTTTTTCCAGTCCCCGGGTATATTCCACGTACAAATGTGATTGGGGAATTTTGTTTTTTTCAAGATATACGGAATGCCCGTTAAAAACCGGCGAATTACAATCCCATTTTATAAAAGCCAGATTGGGATTTTGTGTAAACAAATGATCCACCACACCAAAAACAAAATCCTGTACCTGAGGATTGGTCAGATCCAGCACCAATTGGTTACGGAAGTAAATCTCGGGGCGTTGAGGCTCACGCAATACCCAGTCCAGGTGTTTTTCATATAGTTCGCTTTTAGGGTTAACCATCTCCGGTTCGATCCAGATGCCGAATTTTACACCTTGCTTTCCTGCTTCTTCAACCAGGTAAGGAATACCATCCGGTAGTTTCTTTTTGTTTTCCTGCCAATCGCCCAGTCCGGCTTTATCCCCGTTTCTCGGATATTTATTCCCAAACCAGCCATCATCCAGGAGGAACAGGTCCACGCCCATTTCTTTGGCTCCTTTAAATAAACCCACCAATTTGTTCTGATCAAAATCAAAATAGGTAGCTTCCCAGTTATTCAATAAAGTAAGCCGTTCTCCATTGCCGTCCAGCAGCTGATCATTTCTCAACCAGCTTTGCAGGTTGCGGCTGCCGGTTCCGGTACCGTTAAAAGAAAGGGTATAAATAAACCGGGGCGTTTCAAAGGGAGTGCCGGGTTTCAGCTGGTAAGCAGACTGATAGGGATTAATGCCGGCCACCAGGTGCATTTTTTTGTGGGCATCTGTTTCCAGCTGAATAGAATAATTACCATTCCAGGCTATTTGTCCCAATAAGACCGTTCCGGTTGTTTCAGTGGCCGGATGATCCATTGCCAGCATAAAATTGGGGGACCCAATGAGGTTCTCTCTTGTACCGAGCCTCGACTCAATCGTATGCATGCCCTGTTTGAGCTGTGTTACTTCGGGTTGCATTTCTTTTGCCCATTGTCCATTATAACTGGTGAGGTAATAATCTTTACCAAAGAAGTACAGATTGGCTGAAGCATATTTATTTAACAGCACATTCCCTTTTTCTGTATGACGGATGCTGCTCCATTGCTCAATAACATCTTCTTTTTTCCAGGCTTTAAAGAACAGGTCTACATAAAACGGATATACTGCATCTTTTAGTGTAACAGTGGTGAGGGTGGCTCCGTCCGGGGTAGCGGTTACCGTATTATTTTCATAACGGAGATCCAGGGAATTATTTCCATCAGCATGTACCACAGCAATGGCCGGTTCTACAAAATTATTATCTGTTCCGGCAGCAGTAAAAGCACTATTATTAGAGCCAACACCAGCCCCGGATAAATGATAAGCCGATGCAGCCAGTTCATATTCTGATTTTGCCGTTAATGTTTTTCCGGTATGAATGATCTTCAGGTGATGATCTTTATCCGTTTGCAGCACTACGGCCACATGTTCTGTTTCAACCGGTATTGTGGTCTTTTGCGCTTTGATGTCCGTTAAGGCGGCACAGAAAAGCAAGGCAGCGGTCATCGTTATCTTTGAGTGATACATACTAAATCTTTTAAAGTCTTATTGCACGAAAATACTTATCCCTTTTAAATTATACGGCTTATTCAGCTTTTTAATAACAGAATATCCCTGATGCAGCATTGCCGGCTGTGGCAATGGATACCGCACAGGAACAGAATGCGGCACCGGCACCGCTTCTGTCCCTCTTCAAAAAGTATTTAAAGCCCCACCTCTATGTGGTGCTCCAGCCCGTCATCAACCAGTCCAATAAATGCATCAGCCAGTTCCTGTCCGTTTTGAACAAAACGGCTAGTGCCGTCCTTCTTTATATTTTTGATGTGCAGTTGATAAACGGTATTGCCAAAACGATACCTGATCTCATAACCCTCCCATTCATCGGGGATACAGGG
>DASVMC010000245.1:0-3319 GCA_036384555.1 Niabella sp.
ATCCGTTCCGGATCACAATAATCGACTGGTAATGGCCTTTTTCTACTTCGAAAGCAGCTTTTGGGCCTGGGTTTTTAGGGCTCCCGGAGGTAAATATTTCGTTCCTGAAGGTTCTTTTTTCTCCGGGGGTAAATAGTATCTTTGCGCTATGGCCAATAAGAGTAAATCGAAGAATAAAAGACCTACAGCCCGGACGAATACAACAAAAGCAGCTACAGGAACCTGGAAAGTTGAAAAGGATGAAAAGGTGCCGCTAAAGGAACTGGCAAAAGATGAACGTACCTGGAAAATTGCAGGTACCACTTTCCTGCTGATCGCTGTCTTTCTGATCATTTCTTTTGTATCCTATTTTTTTACCTGGAAACAGGACTTTACACAAATATCAAGAGGCAGTGCCATTCTTTGGGATTTTGATGTAAGCGTTAATAACCTGCTCGGAAAACTAGGCGCACTTTCCGCGCACTTTTTTATTTATAAATTATTCGGGGTTGCTGCTGTTTTGATCTGCACCTTCTTTTTTGTGGTGGGGGTCAACCTGATGTGGCGGCGCAGGGTTTTTTCTGTCTGGAGGAATCTGAAATACGTAACCCTGGGCATGCTGGTAGGGTCGGCTATACTGGCCTATCTGTTGCCCAATGAGGAATTTCGTTATGGCGGTGGAGTAGGGAATATGATCGTACATTGGCTGACAGGATCGATGGGGCAGATTGGTGCAGGCGCTGTTCTGGGATTGATCGTTGTTGCTTATTTTATCTGGCAGTTCAATCCGGCATTCAGCTTCCCTAAAAAAATAAAACGTTTTAATACGGCCCCTTCTGCAGAGCCGCAGCCCGCTGAGACCGAAGTGGTCCCGGAAGTGAACGAGCCGGAGACAATAGCAAAAGTAGCACCGGTAAAAACAGGTGCAAAGCTGATCATTGATGTAGATGCAGAAAAGCCCAAATACGATATTAAACTGGTCAATAAAGAACCGGTAATACATACCAAAGAAGAGGAAGAAGGCTATGAACGTATTACCGTTCTGAAACCCAATGCCAAAAAGACGGAACCGGTTATTGAAGAAACGAATACTGCTGCGGCACAGGAGCTCAATGTTCCGGTTGTTGAAAAAGGAAAAGGGGCAAACCCGGTACCCGAAGAAGATCTGAAGCTGGAAATCAATTCAGGTCCGGTTATCCCTGCACAACCTGCGGTAACAGAAGAAAAAAAGAAACCGTATGAGCCGGCCCTGAATTTACGTAATTACAAGAAACCAAATCCTGATTTGCTGGAAACACATGGAAGCGAGAAAGTGGTACAGGATCAGAATGAGCTGGAAAATAACAAGAACCAGATCATTCAGACATTAAGGAATTATGATATTGAGATTCAGAAAATAAGTGCAACGGTAGGCCCCACCGTAACGCTTTATGAGATTGTGCCTGCAGCCGGTGTCCGGATTTCCAAGATCAAGAACCTGGAAGATGATATCGCTTTAAGTTTGTCCGCACTGGGTATCCGCATCATAGCACCAATACCCGGCCGGGGTACGATTGGTATTGAAGTGCCCAATGCACGCAAAACCATTGTCAGTATGAAAACCCTGCTGGCTTCAGAAGAGTTTACAAAAAGCAGCCACTCGCTGCCCATTGCACTGGGGAAAAGGATCGATAATAAAAACTTTATTGTGGACCTGGCAACCATGCCGCACCTGCTGATGGCGGGTGCTACCGGTCAGGGAAAATCGGTAGGGATCAATGCTATTCTTGTTTCGTTACTATACAGCAAACACCCTTCACAACTGAAGTTTGTGCTGGTCGATCCTAAAAAAGTGGAATTAAGCGTCTACAGCCAGATCGTGAATCATTTCCTGGCCCGGCTGCCCAACGAGGAAGATGCTATTATTACAGACACTAAAAAAGTGATCAATACGCTGAACGCCCTTTGTATTGAAATGGATAACCGGTACGATCTTTTAAAAGATGCCGGCTGCCGGAATATAAAAGAATATAATGCTAAATTCACCGCACGTAAACTGAACCCGGAACGGGGACATTCGTTTATGCCATTCATTGTGCTGGTGGTGGATGAGTTTGCAGACCTCATTATGACAGCGGGTAAAGAAGTGGAAATGCCCATTGCACGGCTGGCCCAGCTGGCACGTGCCGTAGGCATTCACCTTATAATCGCTACACAGCGTCCTTCTGTAAACATTATCACAGGTATTATAAAGGCCAATTTCCCTGCCCGTATTGCTTTTAAAGTAAGCAGCAAAATTGACAGCCGTACGATTTTAGATGCAGGAGGTGCAGATCAGTTAATTGGTAAGGGGGACATGCTCATTAGCCTGAACGGGGAGATCTCCCGTTTACAGTGTGCTTTTGTAGACACTCCGGAGGTCGATAAGGTTGTAGACTTTATTGCTTACCAGGAAGGGTATCCGGAACCGTTCCTGCTACCCGAATATATAGATGAAAAAGACCTGGAAGCTTCCGGCGATTTTGATCCGGATGATCGTGATTCCCTGTTTGAAGACGCCGCAAGATTAATTGTTGCCAACCAGATTGGTTCCACATCTTTACTGCAACGCAGAATGAAGCTGGGCTATAACCGGGCCGGCCGATTAATGGATCAGCTGGAGCAGGCGGGCATTGTAGGTCCTAACCAGGGTAGTAAAGCCCGGGAAGTACTGATAAAAACCGATGCCGAACTGCAGCAACACCTGGACATGCTGGGTTAAAATCTGTTAAATTCTGTTAAAGGCTGCAACCCGGTATAATACTTGACGTCTAATAGCTGTAATAATTATCAAAACAAATTCAATAACAAAGTATGAAGAAATTATATGTAAGTGTATGTCTTTTGTTAGCAACAGTAAGTTCGTTTGCACAGCAAAGAGATCCGAAAGCAAAGGCAATACTGGATGAGGTGAGTGCAAAATTCAAAACCTACCAGACTGTTGCCGCTAATTTTGCTTATTCTATTCAGAATGCCCAGGGTAAGGTATTGTCAAAAAAAACAGGTATTGTAAATATGAAGGGACAAAAGTTCAATATTTCTTTTGGTGATAATAAAATTATCAGTGACGGAAGTACCGTATGGAATTATGATCCCTCTGCAAAAGAAGTAACAGTAAACAACGCTAACAAATCAGAAAGCACCATTACTCCGCAAAAGCTGTTTACCGATTTCTACAATAAAGATTTTATGTATGTAATGGGCAATGAGTCAAAAGTAAACGGCAAGCCAGCGAGCGTAATCATTATGCAGCCTATCGATAAAAATAAACCTTTCAGCCGCTTATACGTTGCTGTTGATAAGGCCACAAAAACAATAGTGA
>DASVMC010000246.1:0-8413 GCA_036384555.1 Niabella sp.
AACGGACTGACTCGCTACCACATCCATATCAATTATTATTTGATTTTAGTAATTAAGTTCCTGAGTAAAGCAATGGAATTAAAATTCAGTTTCATTGCATATCCGGAGAAGAACAGCGTTGAAGATACAAGATTTTCACCAATAGCAGGGGTAGTTATTAATCATTTAATAATTTATTTATATAAATTTCAATAACCATTTACATCTGTTATAAATTATCTAAACACAGGGCGGACCGTCTTACTAGTGGTTTGTACAGATACTGACCAGGGTATCCGCCCTAACCGCAAGAACGATCATTTTGATATCCGCTTATTATTACCCAACAGCTGAACAGGACGTCCCATAAAAAAACCTCACCCGGTTTGAACCAGGTGAGGTTTTAAAGATCATATCAAAAAGAATTAAGCCTCTTCTTTGCTCTCGTCTTTGGTTTCAGCAGGCGCTTCTTCTGTTTTAGGAGCTTCAGCTACTGCTTCCTCCGGGGCAACTACGGCTTCCGGGACAACAGTTGTTTCTTCAGCTTTTTTCTTGCTGCTGCCACCACGACGACGGGTACGTTTTCCGGCGGCTTTTTCTTCGCTGCCTTTACCGTAAATTTCATTGTAATCAACCAGCTCAATCATTGCTTTTTCAGCGGCATCACCTGGGCGGATACCCAGTTTGATGATACGGGTATAGCCACCCGGACGGCCACCTACTTTTGCAGCTACCGATCCGAATAATTCTTTAACCGCTTCTTTATCCTGTAAGTGGCTGAATACGATACGGCGCTGGTGCGTTGTATTTTCCTTGCTCTTGGTAATTAATGGTTCAATGTATACCCGCAGTGCTTTTGCTTTTGCAATAGTAGTTACAATACGCTTATGCTCGATTAACTGGCAGGAAAGATTGCGTAATAAAGCATCTCTGTGTGCTTTGGTACGGCTTAGATTCTTGATTTTGTCTCCGTGACGCATGACATTTAAATGTTTAAGGTTTCAGGTCATAACCCGATCCCTGGTTAAAAAATTCGGTTACACCGTGTCAAGGAAATGTAACCTACTGATTAATGTGGAAATGTGTTGATGTGAGAATGTGGAAATTTTCACGCTCCCACATTATCACTCTTCACATTATTAATTATTAATAATCGTCTTTATCGATTCCCAGCTTCTGAAGATCCATGCCAAAGCTCAGGCCTCTTTCGATCAGTACCTGCTCAATTTCAGATAATGATTTCTGACCAAAGTTCCGGAATTTCATCAGGTCCTCCTGCTCATACTGAACCAGCTCGCTCAGGGAATTGATCTTGGCTGCTTTTAAGCAGTTGAAGGCACGAACAGAAAGATCCAGGTCTTCTAACGGGGTTTTCAACACCTTGCGCAATTGCAGGGTCTGCTCGTCTACCATATCTTCTTTCTTCTCTTCCTTATTATCAAACGTGATGTTTTCATCAGTAATGATCATCAGGTGCTGAATTAAGATACGGCTGGCTTGTTTTACTGCTTCTTCCGGATGAATGGTACCATCTGTAACCACGTCCATCAGCAGTTTCTCATAGTCCGTACGTTGCTCCACACGGGTATTCTCAATGCTGTATTTTACGTTCTTGATAGGCGTAAAGATAGAGTCGATGGCAATATAGCCAACCGGTGCATCTTTCACCTTGTTATCTTCTGCCGGCACATAACCACGGCCTTTGCCGATCGTTAATTCGATATCCAGCTTGGAAGAAGAATCCATCGTGCAGATCAGCAGCTCCGGGTTCATGATCTGGAAAGATTGTGTTCCTTCGGCGATCATACCTGCAGTAAACTGGGTCTGATTTTTTACGGAGATCGCTATTTTTTCATTCGCTACTTCATGATCCACGATCCTTTTGAAGCGAACCTGTTTTAAATTAAGGATAATTTCAACCACATCTTCGCTGATGCCCTTCATGGTAGCAAACTCGTGGTCAACTCCTTCTATTTTAATGCCCACAATAGCATATCCTTCTAAAGAGTTCAATAAAACACGGCGCAGTGCATTACCAATAGTAACCCCGTAGCCAGGCTCTAACGGACGAAACTCAAACTGAGCTTCAAAATCGGACGCCTTTTGAAGAATTATTTTGTCGGGCTGGTGGAAATTTAAAATTGCCATTTTTTAGGTTTGTATTTTAAGGATAAAAGTGATAGCGCTGCTATCACTTAAAAAATTACTTACTGTACAATTCAACAATCAATTGCTCCTTAATGTTCTCAGGAACACTTTCCCTTTCAGGATACGTAATGAAAGTACCTTTCATTTCAGTCTCGTTGAAATCGATCCATCCGAATTTAGGATTTTTAGGACGGATAACGCTTGTAATAGAAGACCTGTTCTTGCTGCTTTCCTTTATGGTGATAATATCACCTGCTTTCAGCTGATAGGAAGGGATATTTACTACCTCGCCATTCACCTCAATGTGTTTGTGGCTTACCAGCTGACGGGCAGCAGGACGGCTTGGAGCAATACCCATGCGGAATACAGTGTTGTCTAAACGAGCTTCAAGTAATTTAATAAGGTTTTCACCGGTAATACCTTTACGGCGGTTCGCTTCTTCAAATGTTTTGCGGAATTGTTTTTCCAGCACCCCATAAGTGTATTTTGCTTTTTGTTTTTCACGCAGCTGTAAGGCATACTCTCCAAGAGTTTTGCGCTTACGCTTTTCACCGTGCATACCGGGAGGGTTACTGTTTTTACCCAACCATTTACCATTACCTAAAATAGGCTCTCCGAAAATACGGGAGATTTTGGTCTTAGGACCATTGTAACGTGCCATAATTATACTTTCATTTAAGCTTTTTTAGAAACCGGTACAGCAATCAGTAAAAAGCTTTGGAAAAAATTAATTGCGTACCCTTTATTAAAAATGAAAAGCCAATTGGCTCAAAAATATGTATGGTTTGCTGAAGGCTGATTTATTGATCTGAATAAGCCAGCCTTCAGCAATTCCTTAAACTCTTCTTTTCTTGGGAGGACGACAGCCGTTGTGCGGCAAAGGCGTTACGTCTTTGATCATTACGATTTCGATACCAGACTGAGAAAGGGAACGGATAGCTCCTTCTCTTCCCGCGCCGGGTCCCTTAACAAATACATCTACTCTTTTTAAACCTGCATCCAATGCCACCTTAGCAGCATCTGCAGCGGCCATCTGGGCTGCATACGGTGTGTTCTTCTTGGAACCACGGAAGCCCATTTTACCGGCGCTGCTCCAGGAAATTACCTGTCCGGTTTTGTTGGTTAAGCTGATGATAATGTTGTTAAACGTAGCAGAAACGTGTGCATCGCCATAGGCGTCTACTTTCACAATTCTTTTTTTTGCAGCGGCTTTTGCGCTGTTTTGTGCTTTTGCCATAATTGAAAACTAAAGGTATTCTTGTTTATAAAAACATTCCGCAGACCTGCGAAACCCGGTTCAACCCTCCACGTGCACCATCGTATCCGCAATTGAACCAGTAATTATCGGTGCATATAATAAAAAGCAATCAGCCGTCAGACATCAGCAATCAGTGGATACTGATACCTGACAACTGAAAGCTGATAACTTAATTACTTCTTAGCTGCTTTTTTCTTACCGGCAACGGTCTTACGTTTACCTTTACGTGTACGGCTGTTGGTTTTTGTACGCTGACCACGAACAGGTAATCCTTTTCTGTGACGCAGCCCACGGTAACAGGCGATATCCAGTAAACGTTTTATATTCATTTGCACTTCGCTTCTCAGCTGACCTTCTACCTTTAACTCTTCAGTAATAGTAGAACGGATCGCATTCAGATCTTCATCATTCCACTCGTTCACTTTTTTACTGCGATCAATGCTATTCTTATCCAGAATATATTTTGCTGTAGAAGGGCCTATGCCATAAATATAGGTAAGGCCAATTTCGCCCCTTTTGTTCTTTGGTAAATCTACACCGGCAATACGTGCCATATCTTAAATTTAGAATTTAGAATTTTAAAATTTGATTACCCCTGTCTTTGTTTAAAACGAGGATTCTTTTTATTAATAATATAAAGCTTCCCTTTGCGACGTACTATCTTGCAGTCGGCGCTACGCTTTTTAATGGATGCTCTTACTCTCATCTTATAAATTTTTAAGGTTTTTAGCCAATTAATTTCTGTAGCGGAAATTAATTCTCCCTCTGGTTAAGTCATAAGGAGACATTTCCAACCCTACTTTATCTCCCGGCATAATGCGGATATAATGCATCCTCATTTTACCGGAAATCGTTGCCAAAACCTCATGCCCGTTATCCAGTTTTACCCTGAACATCGCATTAGACAAGGCTTCTACAATTACACCGTCTTGTTTTATTAATGGTTGTTTTGACATACAAATTTTAGGGCTGCAAAGATAGGTATATTATTTATAATAAAAAAGCCTTATCCTGCTTAATTTCAGGAACAAGGCGATCATTTTTATATCCAATACCGGTATTATAAGGGCCGTTAATGCAGCAATGGCACCTTAGTCATCTGTAAATGAATGTTTTGTAATTCATTTACCATTATTTGGCGGTCATATTGACGTCTGTCTTCCCGGTACCATATTTCGCTGCGGGAAAAATTGTCAGCTGCCGGAACCAGCACCCGAAAGGGGCCTTTACCATATTTGGCACCATTTCCTGACTCATTGTCCATTTTTTCAAAACCAAGACGCATCAGCTGTTCTTCCGTAAGCGGAATCCCCTTAACAAGGTCTGGTTTGTACCAGATCTCCTGTATGCCGTTATCAACGCAGACCTCCTGTTCTTCGTTGCTTACGCGCACCACAGCACCTTCACGTACAATACCTTCATCATCCACCGTTACCCAGTCACCTGGTTTTAATTCACCCAATCTCATAAAAAAAATGTTTTATTAAATCAATGAATCACAAGCATAAATATAGTTTTTTTTTCACTGTTTCGTTAACGCTGCATTAATTTATTTTAAAAATTCTGTTATACTTTGGCACATTTGTTGATCGAACTGGCACAATTAAAAACTTTATCAAATGAAAAAAATCGTATTAAGCATTTTTTCGTTTGCTATTCTAGCAGGCGCAAATGCACAGAGTGGAACAGTGCTCGTTGGTGGTAATGTAGACTTTAACTCCCGTTCGTTTAAAGACAGTTCCGGTAACAAGGATAACATGAATTATTTTCAGTTTTCACCAACCGTAGGTTATCAGTTTAACGATAACTGGACCGCCGGTGTTGTTGGTTCTATCAGCACTACTAAAAATGCAAGCGTTTTTGGAAGTGATGACATCATTGGTGTTAATGGCATCCAGTATGATGACAAAGTAAAGACCACAGCATGGGGTGTTGGTCCGTTTGTACGTTATACAGCACCTTTAAGTGATCTTTTTTCTGTTTATGGTCAGTTACAGGGGCAATACCAGTCTTCTAAAGCAAAAGTAGATGGTAAAAACATCGACTCCCAGGAAAGAAATGGTTTTGATGTAGGCTTCTTCCCCGCTGTATTTATTAATGTAAAAAACGGATTTGGACTGAATTTCAATATCGGCGGCATTGAGTATAGCTCCATGAAATACAAACAAAGCCAGGACAAAGTGAATAACTTTAATGTAACCTTTGGTCGTTCTGTAGGAGTGGGTATCTCTAAAAACTTCTAATCCGATCTGGAATATTTTTGAAAAAATCCCGCAAACCGCGGGATTTTTTATGCCTATTTTTATAAAAAATTTTGAAAAGGATCGGTTTATTATCAGATACTCATGGCTTTCTGGACGAAGCTGTATTTTTTTATTTCAGGGATTGTGATGAAATATGGCATGCCGGCGATTTTGGCAACAAGGAGCTGGTGGCACAATTAAAAAGCTTTAAACCACTACGGGGGGTGTATGGCAATATTGACGGACAGGACATCCGCGGTATCTTTCCTGAAACAGCGGTTTTTGAATGTGAAGAAGTAAAAGTACTGATCAGGCATATTGGCGGTTATCCTCCTAAATATAATAAGGAAACAAAACCATTACTCATCCGGGAACAGCCTCAGCTCTTTATCAGTGGTCATTCACATATCTTAAAAATCATGTATGACGATCAGTTACAATGCCTGTACATGAATCCCGGGGCAGCCGGCAAACAGGGATGGCATAAAGTAAGAACACTGATCCGCTTTACCATCCATGAAAAAGACATAAAAGATTGTGAAGTGATCGAACTGAAAGAAAGGTAAAGCAGATAACCTGACTGATAATCCCTATTGGATTTTACCAGCCCGTCTGACCGTGGTCTATTGCTTGCCGGACGTATGCTATTTCAGCAACCACATCGACTTATTCACATCATCCACCCCGCCATATTGACGGGTTAGCGCCTCTATCAGGTTCTCCCTGTTATAATTGTTTTCCGAACCGGGGTACAACCACCGAACCGGGATTGCATTTTTATCGTTTTCATTTAGTGAGGTAGCCGGGTTTACAGGAAACACCGGGTATTTATTTCTCCGGTACTCAAAAAATGCTGTAAGCGGGTCCTCCATAAAATTAAGCAGGTAACGCTGCAGCCAGATCTGTTGGAGCTGGTCAGCTGCTGTTGCTTTAAAAGCAGCCGCTCCTGTAAAATAACCATCAATATACGCTTGTGTAATAGGCATTTCATGTACGTACCCGGTTTTCACCGGCAAAAAAGCAGCCAGTGCATCTTTTACGCCTGATTCGTAGTAGTCCCTGGCAGTTCCTGTCGTGATCCAGCCAAGCAACCGCGCCTCCGCTAATACCAGTTGCTGTTCTGCATACGTTACCATCATACGCGGATCACCCGCTACTTCCTTTAAATAGCGCGAATTGATCACAGCGTACTTGTTAGCAATTAAATTGGCCGTGATCAGATTGTAATCATCTCCCACATTTGCGCCTACATAGGCCTGGGGATCATTTTCGGCAATGCCTGCGGCTATTTGCGCCCGTGAAGGATCGGCAAAATAATACAGCCTTCTGTCATTGAGTTCTTTTAGTGCATCAGTTAATAAGGAGCTGATAATTGTACGGCTGGTAAACAGATCATTAGTTCCGGACAATGGATGTACATTTAAGGTAGTGTAATTCAGGCCCAGGAACCCGGTGGTGCTTTGCAATAAAGCGCCTCCGTTAACAATTTCAGCAAACCGTGCCTTTACGTTTAAGGAACCGCCATCTGCTTTTGCACTCAGCGACATTAATACTTTTAAAGCAAAAGCATTTACCGCTCTTCTCCATTTGTCCGGATCTCCATTATAAGGTGTGGGATCTCCGTCAAACTTCGTTCCCTGTGCAAAATACTGGTCTGCACTTTTCAGTTCATCTAAAATACCGTTGAACACGGCTTCCTGCAAATCATACTTCGCACGGATATTCCCTGTAGCTCCCTGTCCTGTCTGGCTGTAAGGTATATCACCTACCTGCATGGTAAGCCTGTAAAACATAAATGCCCTTGAAAAAGCGGCCAGTCCTTTGTAAGCGTTTTCCATACCGGTACCGGCGGCATAGCTCACCATGCTTTCTGCATTGGTTACCAAAATCATCGGCGAAAAGTCAGCTGCACCTATTGCGTTATACTGTGTACCCAAAATAGTTTCATTGCCATAGGCAATGTATTTCGGCAATCCATTGTCCGACAGATACGCCTTGGCATCCCTGCCCTGGAATTTGAGGTTTTGCAAAATAATATTGGTAGCCAGCAGCGAAGCACTTACTTTTTCGGTAGCATCCGGGTTCGCATTAATCTCGTCAAACTTGCTGCAGGAGCTTAATAACGCCAGCAGGGGCAGCAGCAGCATACAACAGGCTTTAAATAACTTATTCATTTTTATCAAATTTTAATACTGTTCTTAATCTTTAAAAATCCAGCTTTATATTAAAGCCGATGTAACGCAGGGACGGATCAGTAAAGTTTTCTGAGCCCCCATCTATATCTGAATACTTGAACTGTTTGGCCCAGTAAACAAGATTTTGTCCTATAGCCGAAACAGCCACTCCTTTTGCATTGACCTTTTGAGCCCAGCTGTGCGGCAAATGCCAGGTTAAGGCTACTTCCCTTAATTTGAGAAAGGTAGTGCTGTACAGATCAACAGAAGAAGGCACGCCGCCCCAGGCGGTTCCTTTATGCAGCGCCTCCAGGTAGGATTTGTAAGTAGTATAGACATCATTAGGAGCAAACGTACGGGTATCGCTCACTACATTGTAATTGGCATCATACGTAATGGCGCCGGAAACCACTTTTACACCATCCCCCAGGAAGTTACTGGTTCCGGGCTTGGTCGCATCCAGATAACGTGCTTCAGTAAGCGAGTTGGGATGATTTCCGGAACGCCACATGTACATCTCTGTTACAGACTGTGCCAGGCCCCCTACCCGGCCGTCCAGTGAAGCTGAGAGAGTAAACTGTTTGTAATTAAAGCCGGTATTGAATCCCCAG
>DASVMC010000247.1:0-20984 GCA_036384555.1 Niabella sp.
TTTTCAACCAGTTTTTCTTCTTTCCATGCTAGTGTTCCGGGTTGATCAATCTCATAAATATCCACCTGTGTGCTGATCTGTCTGTTTCTCTGGGCAAAACTATCTAGCCCTGCTCCAAGCAGGACGTACTGTTTTACACCCTTTGCAATTTGTTCTTTGACTACGTCTTCCACAAAGCGTGCGCGGGCAACAATAGCAGCCCGGAGCCGTTTGGTGTACTTCATATCGGGGCGTTCCTGCCAATCTTTTCCGGGTTGGATCAAGCGCAGCCCTATTGCATCTTCAATGATATAAGGCTGCTCATCTGCCTGAATATGTAACGCCCGCCATAATGCGGTTCGCAACGCGGTATTATCTGGCTGTACTGCATTTTTCATTTTATTTCTTTTTTGAATTTATTGATACAGCAAAATTAATTTTCAGCTAACACAATGGTCTTGCCAAATGGCAAGAACTACTAAGCTGTTACAATTTCTTTCCGTATTCTGCTTAATGATGTATCGGTAATGCCCAAATAGGATGCAACGTGCTTTAACGGCGCCTGCTGTATGATCTGCGGTCTTTCGTTTAACAGGTTTAAATACCTGTCAGTAGCTTTCATTGTCAGCCTATTAATAGAGCGTCTTTTCATCGTAAACAGGTGGTGGGTAGCCCAGGCCCTTCCCCATTCCCGCAAACCTTCTGTTGTCTCCAGTAATTGCTGAAAGGCCTGGTAATTGATCTTCCAGACAGTTGCACAGGTTAGCGCCTGGAAATTTTCCATTGCCGGGCTCCTGTGAAATAAAGAAAACGATTCTATCAGTAATTCTTCCGGGCAATAAAATTCCGTAGTTATTTCATTGCCGTCATGGTCATAAACAAAAGACCTGAACAGCCCCTTTTCAATAATGTAATATTCACCGGCAATTTTACCGGCTTCTAAAAGCAGCATTCCCTGCCCCATGTCCATTTTACTATGTGCACTGGCAATTTTTTCATAATCTGTTTTACTGATGTACGGACTACTATAGATCGTTTGAAAAAAAGCTCCTTCCATATTTGTTTTTATTAACAGGACCTGCCCCGAGTACATCAACGTTGTTCATATACCCTTTCACCCCCCAAATAAGTCATCAGCACTTTGGCTTTCAGCAATTCAGTTTCCGGGGCTTTCAGAATATCTTTATCAAGGATGATAAAATCGGCGAATTTTCCCGGTTCCAGGCTGCCTTTCTCATTTTCTTCAAAGGCTGCCTTTGCCGCCCAAATGGTCATTCCGCGCAATGCCTGTTCTCTTGTCAGCGCATTTTCCATCTGGAAGCCACCCGCGGGGAAACCGCTGCTATCTTTTCTTGCCACAGCTGCATAAAATGTTTTAAAAGGCGAAATGGATTCTACGGGGAAATCGGTTCCCAGCGGTATCCAGTTATTTTGTTTTAGCAGCTGCTGATATGCATAGGCCCCCTTCAGCCGGTCCCTGCCCAGGCGATCACCAGCCCAATACATGTCTGACGTAGCATGTGTAGGTTGTACAGAGGGTACAATATTATAATCGCCAAAAAAATGAAAATCATTTTCATTCAACACCTGTGCGTGCTCGATCCGCCAGCGCAGGTCATTTTTCCCACCAAGGTATTTAGCATAAATTTTTAGTAAGGTCCGGTTACCGCTGTCTCCAATAGCGTGGGTACACATCTGCCACTTGTTTTTTACGATCAGTGCAGCCATCGAATCAAAATGTTCCGGGTTACTTAACAGGAAGCCTTTCCAGCCCGGCTTATCCGTATAATCCTGCAGCAGACAGGCGCCCCTGGAACCTAAAGCGCCGTCGGCAAACAACTTAAAGCCCCGCACATTTAAATGATCCGTTTTAATTACTCCGCGTTTTAGCAGGAAATCATAATTTTTTTTGGCATCGCTCAGCATAATGTACAGACGCATTTTTAATGCACCACTTTTCTGCAAAGCTTCTATTTTCTCTATCACGTCATAGTTCAGGCCGCAATCATGGATACCCGTAAGCCCCACCTCAAAGCAGTTTTGTTGTGCCTGCAATAACAAGCTTTTCATTGCTGCCGCTGACGGACCGGGGATCTTCGCAGCAACTTTGTCCATCGCATTATCAATCAATATACCCGTCAGTTTCCCGTTCTTTGTCTGATACGTGCCGCCGGTAATGGTGTCCCCGGCTTTTACACCCGCCAGTTCCAGGGCTTTATTGTTGGCGATAGCCGCATGTCCGTCAACACGTGTCAGGTAAACGGGTTGATCGGGGTAGCGTTCATTTAATACATCATTTGTAGGAAATTCCTTTACCGGCCAGTCATTCTGGTCCCAACCCCGTCCGATCAGCCAGGCAGCGCTATCGCGGGACATTTTAAAATCGCTGAACCGGTGCAGGACATCCTCCCAGCTGGTCGTGTTTGTCAGGTCCAGCTCGCCCAACCCTTCTGCATACATCAGTAAATGTGCATGCGCATCAATAAAACCGGGATAGATAAACTTTCCCCCGGCATCCAGGCTGTCTTTAAACTGGTATTCCTTTTCCAGGTCCTTTTTTGTACCGGTTGCAATGATCTTCCCATCCTTAACAACCATTGCCTCCGCATTGCTGAAAGCAGTATCCACCGTGTAGATAGTGGCATTATAAATAAAGAGATCTGCCGGTTTCTTTGAGTTACAGGATGTCATCATACAACTTATTAGAAATATAAACAGCGAGGCACGCATAAAATAGTTTATAGCGAATATAAAAAAATAGTCCCGACAAAGCGGGACCATTAATTGCCTGTTGCAGGAAAAATATATATAAAACTTAGTTCAGGTATTTCAAAAGCTCTTCACTCATGGGTTCTACTTTAGAAGGAAATACTGTAACCAGGTTTCCATTCTCGTCAATTAAGAACTTTGTAAAATTCCACTTGATCGGATCCTTTATGCCTTTTTTCGCTGCTTCGGCAATTAAATATTTATAGATGGGCGCGGTATCATTTCCCTTAACTGAGATTTTCTTTGCCATTGGAAAAGAAACGCCGTAATTTTTCTTACAGAACTCGGCTATCTGGTCATTTGAACCCGGCTCCTGCGACATAAAATTATTGGCCGGGAAGCCTATAATCACCAGCTTATCCTTGTATTTTTCATATAATTGTTCCAACCCTTCATACTGATGCGTAAATCCGCATTTGCTGGCCGTATTCACTACCAATATTTTTTTCCCTTTAAAATCGCTGAAATTGATCGAGCCTCCTGTTAAACCATCAACTTTGAAATCGTAGATAGAACCAGCCGCTACTCCCATTGATACCATCAATGCTACTAATAAGATTTTCATTTTTCGTATGTTTTATCTACTAAAGTTAAAAGGATTTTCCCGATTCTCCATTCACTGCACTTCTTTCAATCGTTGGCATAACATAAAGCCGCAATACTTAACCGCGTGCCGGCAATATTGAGCAAGACGCTACCACAGGCCTCAAAGGTTGCACCCGTTGTGACCACATCATCTACCAGAAGCAAATGCTTATTGATAGCTTTCTGATTATCAGCAATAAAAAAGCTCCCATCCATATTCTTCCAGCGCTCTATACGGTTCTTTTTGGTCTGGGTTTCAGTAGGTTTAACCCGTATCACAATATCTTTCCATACCGGTTTACCCAATACCTGAGCAATACCTTCTGTAAGAAGGGCCGCCTGGTTATAGCCCCGTTTCTGTTCACGGGTATTATGAAGCGGCATCGGCACAAGGGCATCAATTGCTTCAAACCGGCCCGATGCTTTTAATGCGGTGCCTAACAGAACGCCCAACTGATGGCCCAATGCCTTATTTCCCCCATACTTCAGCTGATGCATTATCTGCTGCAAGGATGATTTTTTTGAAAAATAATACTGCGCTGCAGCAGCATCGAACCGGATGCGACCGGTAAATATTTTTTCAATGGGGTTATTGACATGGTTTTCAAAACCGGTTACGGGCAGTGCCTGCAGGCAATACAGGCAAATCTGGCTGTTCAGCGGTAAGGCATCACTTGCACAACCGGCACAAACATGGGGGTAAAAAAGATGAAGAAGGGCATTCTTTATAGTGCTGACGATTAACATGGTGTATTTCCTGTTCTAAGGTACACTAATTTTATGAATGCCTGCAGGCAAACATGGGTGTGTATAACACTTTACCGGCAACAGCTCTACCGCCGGCCGTCGTTTTTATCAGAATAAATACTGGTAGACTTCTTCTACACGGCTCATCCGGATCACTTCTATATGGAACCGGCTGGTGTTTTTAAGCGATTGATTGTATTTAGATACAATAATTTTTTCAAACCCCAGCTTCTCCGCTTCGGCAATGCGCTGATCAATCCTGTTCACCGCCCGGATCTCCCCGCTAAGGCCCACTTCGCCGGCAAAACAAACGGTTTGGGATAAGGGAATATCTTCATAAGATGATAACAGCGAGCAAAGCACTGCCAGGTCAATAGAAGGATCCTCCACTTTAATGCCGCCTGCAATGTTCAGGAACACATCTTTCACGCCAAAATGAAAACCACCGCGTTTTTCTAAAACTGCCAGCAGCAGCTGCAGCCGCCTCAGGTCAAAACCTGAAACCGTCCGCTGGGGTGTTCCATATACTGATTGTGTTACAAGAGATTGTATTTCAATAAGTAATGGCCGAACTCCTTCAATCGTTGCGGCAATTGCAATACCACTCAGCTGCTCTTCCTTTTGGGTGATCAGTATTTCTGAAGGATTCATAACCCCCCTCATTCCTGCATCCGTCATTTCATAGATCCCCAGTTCCGAAGTGCTTCCAAAACGATTCTTCAGCGTGCGTAAAATGCGGTATGCATAATGCCGGTCGCCCTCAAACTGTAATACCACGTCTACCATATGCTCCAGGATCTTGGGGCCGGCAATACCGCCTTCTTTCGTGATGTGTCCAATCAAAAAAACTGGCGTACCGGTTTCCTTGGCATAACGAAGAAACTCAGCCGCGCACTCTTTAATTTGAGAGATGCTGCCCGGTGATGCATCGATCACCGGCGACTGCAGGGTCTGGATCGAATCTACAATGACAACCTGCGGTTTTAGTTTTTTTATTTCCTGAAAGATCGTTTGAGTTGCTGTTTCCGTTAAGAGGAAAAACTGATCGTTCACTTTTACCGTTTCATTCGACACCAACCGGTCGGCACGCATTTTTATCTGCTGTTCACTTTCCTCTCCGCTGATATATAGTACGCTTCTGTTTTTAAAATACAGTCCGCATTGCAGAAACAGGGTGCTCTTGCCAATACCGGGCTCACCGGCTATTAAGATAAGGCTGCCGTTCACAATACCACCTCCCAAAACCCTGTTCAGCTCTGCATCCTGGGTGATTATTCTTTTTTCCTCGCCGCCTTCTATTTCATGTAAGGCAATTACCTTGTTTGCTCTTTTTGCTGTTGCTGTATACTGATCCCAATTCGTCTTATCTGTTCCTTTATCAACGACTTCCTCTACAAATGTATTCCACTGACCGCATGACGGACATTGTCCCAGCCATTTCACACTTTCATATCCACAATTCTGACAGAAAAAAGATTTTTTAACTTTAGCCATGTATGCAATTTGCAATTTTTAATGATTTATTACTGAATAAAACATTCAGTTTATGATGCATAAGTGCAAAATACCAATTGCAAAAACGCATTTCAAATATTAACGGTTGTCCTGAAAAAAGCAATAAGAAAACAAACCTGCTTAAAAGTAAAAAGGCCAGTCTTGCGACTGACCTTAATACTTACTAACCCATTAAATTCTGATACTAAGGTACAAATCCGGAGCAGAAATAAAAAATCAAATTCGGTAAACCTTTGGTTAAGAAATAATAAACTGATGAAATAGCAGTTTGTAAAAAATACATAATTAGTTGATAATCATAAAAATAATGAAAAAACACTTCCTAAAATATCCTTAAAAAAACTTATCTACATGACAAAAAGTCGGATCGATTGTTAAATAGAGGATTGGAAACAGATTTGTATCACTGTACTAAAAGACAACAAGCATGACACCAGGAATTATGATGGTTTCGATACTGTTTATGGGTATCAGCATGATCGTATCGATGATTTTAAAGGGTAAATTTAAGCGGTATAGCAAGGTTCCCCTCTCCTCCGGCCTAAGCGGCAAGGAAGTGGCTGAAAAAATGTTGCGGGAAAAAGGCATTTATGACGTAGCGGTAACTTCCGTGCCTGGATTTTTAAGCGACCACTATGATCCGGCTAAAAAAACCGTCAACCTGAGCCCGGAAGTGTACGAAGGAAGAACGGTAGCTGCGGCGGCTGTTGCTGCCCACGAATGCGGGCATGCCGTACAGCACGCTGCCCGGTATGCACCTTTGCAGCTGCGCAGCAAGCTGGTTCCGGCAGTCCAGTTCAGCGCATCAATCGTAAACTGGGTATTGCTTGCAGGCCTGATTATGGCAGCATCCGGAAGCTATACATTGCTCCTGGCAGGCATTATTCTGATGGCCATTACGGTGTTTTTTTCGCTGGTAACACTACCGGTGGAGTTTGATGCCAGCAAAAGGGCCCTGGCCTGGCTGAACCATACCAATATTACGGACAGCCGCGAATACCCGATGGCAAAAGACGCATTGAAATGGGCTGCTACCACTTACGTAGTTGCCGCCCTGGCTGCGGTTGTGCTGTTATTACAATATATATCCATATTTACCGGACGCAGGGATTAATACGATTTCCCCCTGATACAAGGCAATGCTGATCATAACTTTTTCAGTATTGCCTTTGTTTTTTCAAACAACCGCACATGGTCGCCTTCCATCCCCCCGGCAGAGTAAATATTCATTTCAATTTCTGTAAGCATATGAAAGACCTCGTCCTGCAGGGATGCGGGAACATTTCTTTGCGTCATGGTTTCCTTCAAAGTGGATTTATAAAAAAGCTTTGCGGGTACCTGATAGCGCTGTTCAAAGAAATGGATCATTCCCTGTCTTAAGGTGGTATAAAAAAAACTGCCCGGTTTTGCTATTGCATCTTCCGCCGGTTTTAATAAATCCTCCACACTAAGATCAGGATTATAGATCAATGTATCTTCCTGAACAGGTTGTTGTTGTACCTGTATTTTTGGTACAACCCGCTGCTGTTTTTTTTGCCGGAACATTTTTATCAATAGCAGGGCCAGCAGCAGCAATGCAACAATACCAATGCCAAGCAATAAGGCCCCGTAATGATCATTACGCTCTGCCGGGGTGTTTACGGCGCCAGCCGGGGCGTTTACCATCCCTTCCCGAACATAAAAGGTAACAGGAGGGTTACTGACCGTATTATACCTGTTCTGACCGGCATCGAAATAAGAAAACTGTACCGGCATAATGGTATAAGACCCCTTCCTGGATGCAGAAAAAGGGATATTAAAGATCTTTATCCCAGGTGCGCTTTTATCATTACGGTCGTATTGTTCCTGTACGGTTACTGTTCCTGCGGTTACGCCCGAGGGCCATTGCACAACGGGTTGTGCTACCTGCTTAAAATCGCCCGTACCGGAAATGGTTATTTCCAGTAAACCTTCTTCCCCCGGAGTAAGGTTTACTTTTGAAAGCCGTACGTTCATTTTAAAATCGCCTACAGCGCCGTTATAAACCGTAGGTTTTGCATTAGCCGGTGCCGGCTGTACATTGATGGTAATAGGAACAGACGCTATGGAAACACGGTATTCCCCATTCTTCAGGAAGCCATTGTCGTCAATGCCGTCCAGCAGCGAGCTGCGGTTCCCGGCAGCATCCACCAGCCTGATCCGGTTACTCAATATCATGGGATCCAGCACCAGTTTGCCGGCCTCCAGGGGTGTTAGCTGAACTTTACGCAGCGTATGTACATCAAAGCTTTTCCCGTCAATGTTCTGGCGGTTTACAATATCATCGCCTGAAGCAATCAGATCCCGTAATTCAAAGCCGGCAAAATCCGGGTCTTTGATCACCTCCGAAACAGACTCCAGCGAGGAATATAGCTTATAGGTAACAACAATGGGCTCCCCTACGTAGCAATTGGTTTTATTAACATATACATTCAGGTAAAGGTTATTCTTTATACGGGCATCCAGTGTTCCGCTCTGTGCAAAGGCAGCAGAGGCAGCTATTAATGTCAGCGCCCATAATCCCAGCTGTTTTATACCGTTCTGAAAAATATACATCCTCTTTTTATAAATCGCCCAATTGTGGCCGTACAATAATTTCTTCAACACAGGCAGCAGCAGAAAGCTGTGTAGCTGCTTCGATGAGCCTGGCAATATCGTTCGCTTCCATGATCCGTTTTTCACTGTTATCAAAATCGCCCCAGGAAGCCGTCATTACCGCTCCGGGAAAAACCGCGCTTACCTTAATACCGCAGGTTTTCAGTTCCTGCCGCAGGTTCTGGCTGAAACCATTCAAGGCAAATTTACTAATACTATAAGATCCTCCGTTAGGATAAGCCTGCAGACCGGCAACCGAGCAGATATTAAAGATATATCCTTTTGCTTTTACTTTCATAGCCGGTAACACTGTTCTGGTAAGGTGGTAAGCGCTGTACAGATTCACCGCCATCTGGCGCTCGAGTACGCCCGCTGCCTCTTCAGTGATGTTGCCGGGTTCAAATAACCCTGCATTATTGATCAGGATATCCGGCGTTCCCTTTTCCAAGGCCCATTTGCCTAAAGCAATTGCTTCCTCTTTTACCGAAAGATCAAATGCCTTTGCAAAAAATACGGCATCCGGATAGCGGGTTTGCAGGGTTTCCATTGCCTTATATAATTTCAGGTCATTTTTTGATGAAAGCAGGAGTGTATTGCCCTTTTTGGCAAACACTTCTGCAACAGCCAGTCCGATCCCCTGTGATGCGCCGGTAATTAAAATATGCATATACTGCCTTGTTTACTCCTGCGAAGTAAACATAATTTTTTTTATGGTTTCGTTAAAGCGTGCTGTGCACCGTTTTTTGACCTGTAAGGTACTATTAATAGCAGTTCCGCGCACAATACCAGGTTCCGATAGCTGCCTGCATCGTTTTTGTTATCTTAGCTCCAAAATTGATCCGTGTATATTCATCAGCAGTTTTGTATTTCACCGCAGCATACCGCCGGTACAATTGATCTTGAAAAACCCATTGCCGCCTCTGAAGGAAAACTGGTTGCCATTGAGCCTGTACTGGAAGGCATTCCTCCGGGTATGCTGCGCAGAATGAGCAAGGCGGTGCGTATGGGTATTGGCGCAGGTCTGCCTTTGCTGAAGGATGTGGTTCCGGACGGAATCATTATCGGAACGGCCAACGGAGGAATGGAAGATTGCATAAAATTCCTTAACCAGATCATTGATTATGAGGAAGGCATGTTAACACCCGGCAATTTTGTACAAAGTACCCCCAATGCTATTGCCGGCCAGCTAAGTCTGATAAAAAAGAACCGGAATTATAATGCCACTCATGTCCATCTTGGACTGGCTTTTGAAAATGCCCTGACAGATGCGCAGCTATTTTTGAAGGAGCACCCGGAGAATACCTATCTCACAGGTGCTGTAGATGAAATATCTACCTACAATTATAATATTGACCGCCTGGCCGGCTGGTATGATCCTCTGCTTGCCAGCACAGACCTTTATACGACCGACCATGCAGCAACCATTGCCGGCGAAGGTGCCGCCCTGTTTTTATTAAGCGGGCAGGCCGCCGGCGCTATTGCAAAAATTGAAATGGTGAACCTGCTGCATACAACTGACGTGACAGCCGTTACCCGGCACCTGGAAGCATTGTTAGACGCATACCCGGTAACAGACAGCACTTTGTTTATTTCCGGAGAAAACGGGGATCGTCGTTACCAGTTCTTTTATGACGCCTTTGAAAAATACACCGGAACTGCGCCTGTCATCCGTTTTAAGCACTTAACGGGGGAGTACCCAACGGCCACTTCCTTTGCAGTATGGCTTGCCGCTCAGCTACTGCAGGAGCAGCATGCACCGGATCATTTGTTCAAAAAGGGCAGCGCTTTACAAAAAGCAGACCGGATCATCCTTTATAACCAATACCACGGGGAACAGCACAGTTTTATCATCATTTCTGAAAAATAAGCTTATCTTCCTTTCTGATTTTTTTCAACTAAAACCAAAATGTTATGAAGGGAACACTTGTCATTGCTTTGCTATGCCTGACCACACTTACCTATTCGCAAAAGATCAAAACCGTTCAGGGCGATCTGGCCCCGTTAAAAACAATATCCGCTATCAATGTTGAATTCACCTACGATCATCTTTCAGTAGGCAAATTCAAGAATGAAGAAGATTATATAGCCAAGAAAACGGAAGAGTATAATAAAAAAGAACCGGGCCGCGGCGATAAATGGGCCGCTGCCTGGAAAGAAGACCGGACACGGGCCTACGAACCAAAATTCCTTGAACTTTTCCTGAAGACCAGCAACCTCAGCAATAAAAAAGATGCCCAATACACGCTCATCTTCCACACAACCTTTATTGAACCGGGTTTTAATGTCGGGGCCTGGAGAAAGAACGCCTATATTGACGCTACTGTCACCATTGTAGAAACCGCCAACAGGAATGCGATCGTTGCTGTTCTAAGCGTGGACAATGCCCCGGGCAGAGACGTTATGGGTGTTGATTATGACACCAGCTGGCGGATCTCCGAGGCCTATGCCAAGGCCGGCAAATCCCTGGCAAAGTATATCTGGTGATCCTTTGGGAAGCAGCAGCATCCCTTTTTATCAACAGCTTCAGCCAGCTATTGTACCGGCGGCGGCAGTTCCCGATTCTATGGCGCCTTCCATAAATCCCTGCCAGTCGGCCAGATGCTCGCCTGCAAAATATACATTCAGAAAGGGCTTCTTTAGTTCCGGCTGCACGCCAAACCATTGCCCCGGCTTATAGATCGCATACGCTCCATAAGAGCAGGCATCATTCCCCCAGTAATAATTGACCTGATTCTTAAGCAGAGCGCCGATGTTTCCGAACCCGGCTTGCAGGCAACGGAGAACATCGTTTGCCAGAAATGCATTCGTTTGATTTGCATTTGAAGCGGCCTTGTCACCCACACTATAAGCGATCAGTACACCCTCTGCCGAGGACTGGTTTTTTGTTGCATGATAAAAATAATGAGGTGCCTGATCTGTAACCAGGTCAAAAGCCTCCTCTTTCCAGAACCGCTCAGAGAAATGCAAGGCATGCTTATTGATGCGGGCATATTGCAGGGCATTCAGTGCAGCAACCATTGCCTGCGGCAGTGCAGGCTGCCAGTCTATTTGCTGAACGGAAAAAGTTGGGAGCGCACAAATGATCTTATCGCCTGTAATTACGCGGCCGTTCAAACACTGTATTTCCGTCCGGTTCTTCTGGATAACCCGTACTGCATGATGATTCAGCAATACATTTTCAGGGCCAATGCTTTCCAGCATTTTTTTTGCAAGCAGCGCATTACCCCCTTTTATCTTCAGATCCATTTCGTTTTTCTCACTGCTTTCCGCATATTCAGCCAAAGCCGCAAAAGCAGATACCTGGCGAATGCTTTCCCCGAAATCTGTGCTGTCCAGCAATTCCCGCAGGTCCAGATCTCTTCCGCTGCAACCATTATTGACCAGAAACCGCCACCAGTCATACTGGTCAAGCTTTTGCTTGTCTGTAACAGTAAGACGCGGGTAATCCTTTATTATTTTTTTAAACCGCTGCTTCCAGTCAGCACTGTAATCCCAGGAACCGGAAGGGCTATACACACCTTTGTAAATAAGATGCGTATCCATCTGGTTATTTTCCAGCTTCAGCCCAAATATGCTGCAAAGTTCCTGTATACGGGTATGTGAGCTGCCTACCCATTCCCCACCCAGCTCTATTGTAAGATCAGCGCTTACCGGGTAAGAGCATACACGCCCACCAATACGGTTCCTGCTTTCAATAACGGTAACTTTTATGCCTTTCTTTTTTAATGCATAAGCAGCCGCTAACCCTGCAAGGCCGGCACCCATAACAATAACTTCCGGTTTCTTTGAAAAGTACGGCAGTTTGCTGATGCTACCCGGCAATACCAATGCCCCCGCGGACAATATTCCCCGGGCAATAAAACGGCGACGGTTCATTGTTTCTGGTTAAAGGCATGAAGATCGTTTTGTACGCTGTTATTCCCTATACCTGAATATGGTGACGTGTTGTTTTTTAATGGCCTCGGTTATTACGCCTAATGGTGCTTCTTCCAGCAAGGTCCTTTCCGGACGGCCGCTTTTAGTGTCCCATTTTACCAGCCTGATAAATCCGCCCTCAATTTCGATGCCGGTAATGTCTCCGTCAGAAAAGCAACAGCATCCTGTATTAAAATAAGTGGGCAGGATCTTATTATAGTCCAGCAATAGTGTATCAAACCGTTTCTGGAATGCAACGGTTTCCAGCCTGATCTTTTCCATTGTGACAGCATCACTTTTTAATCTGGCAATTTCCATTTGCCGGTACAGCCGTTCTATATGGGTCAGCGATTCAAAAACAGGCTGATGGGTATGCCCTGTAATTAACAGGATATCTTCCTGTTCTGAAGACCATTCATACATAATTTCATTATGCAGTGTCTTTTTATAATCATTATTAGAGGGTTCATTGGGATTGATCTGCAGGTAGGCCTGTAAAGGGCCCCAGATCTTTGAAATGAAGAATTTTGAAAACCAGTTACCATCACTGTTTGCATCGCCCTGGTGACCATGAGTACAGAATATGCGGATCGGTCTGCCGTTAATAACGGTTCGCAGGATCACGCCTTCATACGCTTTTATTTTTTTACCGAATACAGCTTCCAGCTCAAGGCCCGCCAGGGGATCATTTCCCCAGTACAGATCATGATTTCCTATAATTTTAATAAAAGCATCTCTTTGCACAAATGCCTTCTCTGCAGCAAACTGCTCGCTGTTGTGTTTTTTTACATTGAACAGTAAATTTTCCCAGAGTTCCTCACAATCGCCCAGGTTAATAAAAGAAAAAAGATGGCTGTTATAGTAGTTCAGCGCGGCTACATAAGTGGGTGCAGCCAGCCGAAAATCATCCGCTCCGTTACGGGCTCCTTTATGCTGGTCAGAAAAAATAATGTATTTATCTTTCTGCAAGTCAAAATCGATCAGCAGGCCCAGCTTACCGGGATTATCCGATATCCGGTTAAACAATCTGGTAAGTGCGTCAAATACTTTTACCTTATCAGGATCTGAATCAAATTTTTTGGCAGCCCATAGAACGGGCTTTAACAGCAGGAACCGGAAGAAGCGACGCATAGTTTCAAAAATACTGAATCAGGGATTTGAAACTTAAAAAATCTGATCACGGGCTTTCTTCCAGGAAGACAATTGGAGGATAGGTTGCTTTTTATTCCCTCCAGGTCAGGAAAACATCATTAAAAGGAGCTTCGTCAGGCTGAGCCTGACAGGATGCCGGAACAGCCAGCAACAGTATAAAGAGATCAATACAATTACATACCAGGGTAGATAGGGCCGTAGCGGAGTTTTTTGGTGCGCCGGTAATTGCCTTTTTCCGGATAAATAATATCATGAGCAGTCTCATATCCTTCATTGGACGTTTCCAGCAAACGCTTCATTGCATTCCTCCTGCGCACTTCACAAACAGCCCCCGTCACAGCTGACACGGCAACTCCCAGTAACACAAACCCTATTAAACGATACGACTTCTTCATCACTCAAAATTTATTCTTTCATAAGTGTAAGATATGAAATAAATGGCAAAAAATAGGCAGTTTTTTACGTGTTTCAAAACGAATGAACGTTAGCCATCCTTATTTCTAATCTGTGCACAAAACTATTTATGAACCTGCCTGCAACTATATAAGTAATTGCAAATTCATAATAACTTAACACGGATAAAATTCAATTGTTGGGAGTCCTGATCAAAATTAAGTTTTCTTTATCTGAAAAAGTCATTTTAACAATATGGGTTGATCTTATTGCTGAAATACCCGTACATAATCTACTTCCATAACCGCTTCGTTAAGTTGCTCATCAACGCCATGTGCACCTCCCCAGTTACCGCCCATCGCTACATTTAAAATAAGGTGAAATTGCTGATCAAACGGCCATTCGGCAAAACCTTTACGCGTATTGCTGAATGAGAAGAAAGGCTGCCCGTCTATAAAAAATTCAATCCGGTCTTTATTCCATTCTATAGCATATACATGAAAGGCATTGCTGACATCATTCAGGTAATACCCTTTTGTTTTTTGTGTACCAATAACGTGATTAAAGGATTTTGTATGTACGCTGCTGTAAACGGTATCCGGGTTATAGCCTACATTTTCCATAATGTCAATTTCACCGCTTGCAGGCCAGCCGCCATATTTCCAGTCTGTAGGCAGCATCCATATTGCCGGCCAGGTCCCTTTACCGGCTGGCAGTTTAGCACTTACTTCTATCCGGCCATACCGCCAATCGCCTTTACCTTTGGTAACCAGTCTTGCTGATGTATACATATTTTTCCCCCTGTTCTCCTTTTTTGCAATAATCAACAGCTTCCCGTTTTTTACAATGGCATTGTTCGAATCGGCTTTTGTATAATACTCCAGCTCATTATTGCCCCAGCCATCGCCACCTACGTCATAGCCCCATTTTGCCGCATCCGGCAGGCCGTTCCTGTCAAACTCATCGCTCCACACCAGTTTCCAGCCTTTGGAAACAGGGGTAGCCTTCCTGCGCTCTGCCAACAATTCCGGTTCATTAGTAGTAATATACTCAAACTTATTTGCCAGCAACCAATCCATCTCGGCTACATCATTTACCGTCCAGGCATTTAAAGCAATACGGTTCTTTTTTGCCTGCTCAATCCATTCGGGGTTCTTTTTAAATACGGAAAAATGATAATCGGCACCATCAATACCATCCTGCTTTAGTGCTTCAGGCGATTTATCGCCATTAAGGTATTGTACATGCGCCTGAGGATCCAGCCGTTTTACTTTTTTACAGATCGCATAATCAAAGCTGATATAAATGGTTTTGGGGGCTGCATTCAGTTGGTGCACCAATTTCACCACGCGCTCCGCAACCTGCTGCCCTCTTTCTTTACTGATTACGGATGGTTTTATTTCCAGCACCAGTTGTGTTGACCGGTTATTTTGAAGACCGGCCAAAAGATATTCACGTAAGGTTGGCAGTTTTTCGCCGTTGGACAACGGGGTCTTTTCCAGCTCTGCGTACTGCGTCTTTTCAATGGTCCACGTATGGTAATGCGGATCATGATTGATCACCAGCGAATCATCTGAGGTCATTTGTACATCAAACTCTGAACCGGCACATTTCAATGCAATAGCCTGTTTTAAAGAGGCGATGGAATTCTCCGGCAGCCCGTTCTTTTTAAATGCTCCACGATGCGCTACAATACCACTTTCATCCGGTACTTTCCTGTCTGTAGCTGGCTTTGCCAATGCCAGTGTAGCCAACAAACAAAAGGCGCCCGTTCCTGTAACTAATTTTAACATAATTGACCTGTTTTTAGAATCGCTCTGTCTGAGTTGTTTGTGTTCAAAAATTTTATTATATGATGCCTGCTGATCATTTAACCTGTCTCCTGTTTGCCGGAAACTTTTCCGGCAATTGAAATTCATTTTGGGGTCTACTGCAACGCCTGATAAACCAGGGCTTTGAATTTATCTCCCAATTCCCCGTGGCTGAATGGCCATTGCTGTACAAATAATAAAGCTACTATATGTTCCTGCGGGTCGCCCCAATAGCTGGTTCCGAAAAAGCCGCCCCAGGCAAAACTGCCGGCAGACTGTCCCAGCTTTAAAAATCCTTTATCCGTGGTTATTTCAAAACCCAGTCCGAATTTGTTAGCGCCAAAAGGCAGCTCCCCGATCTGGTTCTGCGTCATCATTTCCACCGTATGCCTTGCCAGCAGGCGTTTGCCATTATAGATTCCCTTATTCACCATCATTTGCAGAAAGGCCGCATAATCTGCAGTGGTGGAAACCAGCCCCGCACCGCCGGAGAAATAGCCGTTGTTATTTACGGGGTAATCAATAGAAATACCCCTGAATGTCGTATCTGACCAGGGAACAGGTGCTTTTGTTTTTTTATCTTCTGTATAAACGCTTACCAGGCGGGACCGTTTGGAATCCGGCAAGTGAAAATAGGTATCTTTCATATCCAGAGGTTCAAAGATCCGTTTACGAAAAAAATCATCTAAACTCATACCGGAAGTTACTTCTACAAGGCGGCCCAAAACATCCACACTTAAGCTATACGTGAATCCTTCCCCCGGCTGACGCACCAGTGGTAATGTACCCAGTTTATCAATTGCATCAGCCAGTTGCTGGGGATGTGGTAAAAACCCCGCCGGTATACCGGCCTTGGCATAGATCGCTTTCATTTTTGGCGAACCGATCTGTGCATAATCCAATCCTGAGGTATGGGTAAGCAGATCGCGGATCGTGATTTCCCGTTTTGCGGGTACAGTGGTATAACTGCTGTCCTTTTCATTAAACTGATCCAGCACTCCGGGATGCGCAAAAGAAGGGATGTATTTTGAGATAGGGTCGTCCAGCAGGAATTTGCCTTCCTCAAACAGCATCATTACTGCCACGCTGGTAACGGCCTTTGTCTGGGAGGCTATGCGAAAAATGGCATCTGTGCCTAAAGCCCGGCCGGGTTGTGCATAGCCCGTTCCAAACGCCTTATTATAAACAATAACGCCATCATGTGCAATAAAGGCAGCAGCACCTTTGATCCAGTTCTGCTGAATATATTCCTTAATGACCGCATCAATGCGCTGCAGGCGGTCTTCAGAAAATCCGTTTGATGCCGCAGCCCCCGGCATCAGGACTTTAGATTGTGCAATTATAGTCAGTTGCAGCACCATTCCGGCACTTAGCAAGCCCCATTTTTTCATTTCAGCAATTTAGCTCCTAAACTACAAATAAATTGCCAGTATTGTGCCGGCAAAATACAGCAGCCCGAAGCTGCGGCAGTACGAATGGAAGCCCCGGACAACTTTTCACTACTTCTTTAAGGAAGCCATATCAATGACAAACCGGTACTTTACATCTCCTTTTAACAGGCGTTCATATGCCTCATTGATCTGCTCTATGCTGATGAGCTCTATATCGGATGTAATATTGTGTTCACCGCAGAAGTCCAGCATTTCCTGTGTTTCCGCAATCCCTCCGATGGTAGAACCGGAGAAGCTCTTTCTGCCCGGTATTAAGCTGAAGGCCTGAACCGGAAGCGGCTGCTCCGGTGCCCCTACCAGAGCCAGTGTACCGTCTACTCTGAGTAAGGCAAGGTAGGCATTCACATCATGCTCCGCAGAAACACAATCCAGGATAAAATGCAGTGATCCGTTGTACGCCTTCATCTGTTCCGGATCTTTGGACAGGACCACTTCATCTGCGCCTAAACGCCGGGCATCTTCAAATTTTGATTCAGAAGTGGTGAATACCACTACGTGCGCCCCAAGCGCCTTTGCCAGCTTTATGCCCATATGACCCAGACCACCAATACCTACTATACCTACTTTTTTCCCTGGTCCTGCCTGCCAGTGTCTTAACGGAGACCAGGTGGTGATGCCCGCACAAAGCAATGGAGCAGTAGCCTCCAGGGGAAGATTTTCCGGAACATGCAGAACGAAGTTTTCGTCGGCCACGATGCGTTCAGAATAGCCGCCGTAAGTTTGGCCACCCAGAAATTTATCCGGATCATTATACGTTAAGGTGTTCCCGTTCTCGCAGTATTGCTCTAAACCTTCCCGGCAATGCGCACATTCCCGGCAGGAGTCTACCATACAGCCGATAGCTGCCAGATCACCTGCTTTAAACTTCTTCACGTGATCGCCAACTGCTACTATCCTGCCTACGATTTCATGACCCGGAACAATGGGATAAACAGTATGATGCCATTCGTTTTTTACCATGTGCAGATCAGAATGACACACGCCACAATACAAAATTTCAATCTCTACATCGTGCGGGGTCGTCTTTCTGCGCCGGATGTTTAATGCGGCCAGTGGGTCTGTTGCTGACTGGGCTCCGTATGCCCTTGCTGAATATGTTTCCATCAGATGATCATTTTATGTTTATTAGCTACCTGTTCAGAATAACGCTTCTTCTCAGAAAATGTTTACCGCTGTTACTCTGAAAATATACTGTTTCAGCGAGCTGCTCCTTCAGCGAATTTATTCCGCCCTAAAAATACGTTTTTTGGGATTGCCTTATTGACAATAGCCGGGTATCCTGCTGATGCCTGTGCCTTACCACACCAGTGTGGCCACGCAACCGGCAGGAAGGTTTATAGCAGCGCCGGACCTGCCCTCCTGCAGTTTAACGGCAGCGGGGACTGCGTTTTCATTCAGCACCAGCAGGATCGTTTTACCGGCCGGGGTTATAAATGCTGCATTAGGCAGTCCGTTCACCTGCGTACTTTCTATTCTTTTAGACCCAGGGGGAATAAATTTTGAAGCATGGGCAATAATATAGTAGGAAACATTGCGTGTAAACGAGGATCCATCAATAGTAATTGCTCCTTTACATTCCGTACAGCCGCCGGGTGTATGCGGCTTAAAGGAAGGATCATTTGCCAGGTTCCACTCCAATGCTATTTTGCTCCAGTTGCGTAAAGTGCCAATGATCACATTTTTTACATGCCATAACAGGGTCGTATTAAAAGGTTCCCGGCTACCGGTCCATTGTTCTGTAAAGTACAGCTGCTTATCCGGGTACCGCTCATGAAGCTGCCCCATGGCGCTTACATCCCCGGCATATAAATGAAAAGCAGCCCCCACTACATACCTGGCAGCACCCGGATCCTGGTAAATGGTATCCGCATACAACGGCTTATCCAGGTTATGATCATACACCACAATTTTTGTCGCGATATTGTTTTTTGAAAAAGCCGGTCCGAGATCGTTTTTTATAAAATCCCGCTGCATTGCAGCTGTCATATAAAGGCTCGGATTATTGCCGGGGTGATATGGCTCGTTCTGCGGGGTAATTGCAGTAACCCGAATCCCTTCTGCCTGCATTTCCCGGATGTATTTTACAAAATAAGTGGCATAAGATCCATAATATTCCGGTTTCAGTGATCCACCTTTGGTGCTGTTATTATCTTTCATCCAGGCAGGTGCACTCCAGGGTGCTGCTATGATCTTTATAGCTGGATTAATGGCCAGAATATCTTTTAAAACCGGGATGAGATTGGCCTTGTCCGGCTCCAGGCTGAATTTCGACTGATCAATATCTGTTTCTCCTGCGGGAAGATCATTATATGAAAAAGTAGCGGAATCCAGGTCTGAAGACCCGATGCTCAACCGCAAATAGCTGATGCCTATTGCACCGGCGCTTTTGCCAAATAATTCTTCAAGCAATGCCCGTTTTTTTCCCGGAGGCAGCTGGTTGATCAGGACCGCACTGCCACCGGTAAGCGTATACCCAAATCCGTCTATGGTCTGATAGGTTCTGGACGCGTCTATTGTGATAACCGCATTCTTGCCGGTTGCAACAGTATTCAGATCTGTTTTCTGCAACAAAGCGGACTGATCCGCTTTTGTGATCCAGGCTTCCGGTCGGAAACTGATGTTCTTATTCTTTTTTCCAGAATATCCTGTTTGCGACAACCCACTGATGGATCCGATCAGCAATAATGCCGTCATGCTGTGTTTAAAAAAAGTCATTAATATCCGCTATTTTGTTTCAAATTAGGGTTTGCATCCATTTCCTGCTGTGGAATGGGAAGGATCCAGCGGTCTTTGGTACATTTTGAATAGTCCATTTTTACCGGTTTCCCTGGTGCATTATTCACACAGCTGTATGTATATTCATTTAATGCCAGCATAACATCAGTAGCCTGGCCAGAACGAACAAGATCGTCCCACCGTTGCCCTTCAAATGCCAGCTCCAGCCTCCGTTCATTTAAAATCGCGGTCCGCAGGTTTGCCTGGCCGGATACTGCGGATGGTTTTAATTTTACTCTTTGGCGGATGGTATTTAAATCAGCCAGCGCAGCACCAGAGTTGCCCAGCTCATTTTCAGCCTCAGCACGAAGCAATATAAGGTCTGCCAGGCGAAGCAGATAATAATGATCCCCGCTGGCCCAGCCATTCGGATGCTTTTGCTTATAGTTGAACGGTATTTTCACTCCGGGATCGCCGCAGGGGTTCCAGTTTTCGTCAGGCCACGCTATCGGGTCGCCATTTGCATCTTTATTCCAAAAAACGATACTTGCATTTTCCCGGATCGCATCTCCTGCAGCCACATACGCATTTACCAAGTCTTTGGACGGCACACAATATTTCTGCCAGCCATCTTCCGGCGCCAGATACATTTCAATTCCCCAGCTTGCAGATGTGGCACTGCCTGCTACAAAGGGTATTTCCAGTATCGATTCGCTGTTCAGGTAATGTAACCCGTCAAATAAATTACTGTAATCGCCCAGTAAACTATACCCGGCCGGACTGTTCATTACGGCGTTGCAATAAGTAAGCACTTTATTATAATCCCTGTCTGTACGCTGCGCCCATATCTTGGCCATCATTGCATTGGCGGCTCCTTTTGTTGCACGTACTTTATTTACCGATGCTTCTGCTCCATAGGTATCCGGTAAATTTTCCAGCGCCACGCTCAAGTCTGTCACAATCTGGTCGTACACCTCTGTTTCTGTGGCCTTCGCTTTTCTTGTAACCGAAGGATCCGCCGTATTTGATTCCAGTTCAAGCGGAACCCCTCCATACAGTTTTACAAGATGCGCATAAAAGAATGCGCGGAGAAATGAGGCTTCGCCAACGATCTGCGCCCTGCGTTCCTCCGTAAGAGCCGGATCTTCCACCTGTTTTATTTTCTCAAGTAAAATATTGCATCTTGCGATGCCGGTATATAACCCGCTCCAGTTGACAAAATTATGTGTATTATTGGGCGACAGGTTAAAGCGGTCGTAATCATAGAAGGTTTCCTCATTGTTACCGCCCGGGTACGCATTGTCTGCCCGCTCATCGCCCAGCATTACATATTCCCATT
>DASVMC010000248.1:0-2693 GCA_036384555.1 Niabella sp.
ATTGCTCCACAACTGCGCAACGGGGAGCTTTGGACTGGTGGAAAAAGTTCAAGGATGCCACCCAGCCTGTATTTGCAGAATTGTATGACAGCGTAGCTACCGGTAAAGAATCTCAGCGTTCTATCGACTCTAATTCACAGCCCGATTATCGCGAGAAATTAAATGCAGAACTGAAAGAACTGCAGGAAAGCGAGATGTGGCAGGCCGGCAAAACCGTACGCAGCCTGCGCCCTGAAAATCAGGCGGTATAAGATTAAACAAAAGCTGCACCTCTACTCTGAAAAGTAGCGGGTAACAAGCAGGTTTCTATTAAACGATCCATCTTGCTCATCAGTAAGATGGATCGTTTTTTACCGGGTCTGCGGCAATATGCAACCTGTTTCTTTTATTGAAGCACATTGATGCTGCAGCAGCTTATATACACTGGTCTTTCCGCATATGTACCTTTTAAAGCTTCATCCAGTAAAACCGAAATAAATCTCATGTCAGTATCCAGTATCACGTTGAATTTTCCGGCAGCAGCTGCAAGAGTCAGGGAAGTGGTAGCACACACACCATTACAGCTAAACCTTAACCTGTCCCGGAAACACGAGTGTAACGTTTATTTAAAACGGGAAGATCTGCAGGTAGTGCGTTCCTATAAATTACGGGGAGCCTATAACATGATGCAAACACTTTCTCCGGAAGAGCTGCAAAAAGGCGTCGTTTGCGCCAGTGCGGGGAACCATGCACAGGGCGTAGCCTATAGCTGTAACCGGTTAAATGTAAAAGGTGTCATCTTTATGCCCAGCATCACCCCCAAACAAAAAATTGATCAGACCACTATGTTTGGTGCGTCCAATATTGAGATCATTTTAACTGGCGATACATTCGACGATTGCGCGGCGGCGGCAAAAGCTTATACAGAAGAGCACCAGATGATCTTTATTCCCCCTTTTGATCATGAAAAGATCATTGAAGGCCAGGGCACAGTTGCCGTAGAGATCTGGAACGATCTAAAAAAAATAGACGCTATTATCGTCCCTAACGGCGGAGGGGGCCTATGCGCCGGTGTGAGCACTTTTATAAAATCAGTGAGTCCGGGTACAAAAGTGATCGGAGCAGAACCGGAAGGTGCGCCTTCCATGACATTAGCATTCAAAGAAGGATGCCCCACAGCAATATCCACTATTGACCGCTTTGTAGATGGTGCGGCTGTAAAAAAGGTAGGCGACCTCGCTTTTGCGCTCTGTAAAGAATACCTTGATGAAATGCTGCTTGTTCCGGAAGGAAAAATATGCACTACCATATTGCAGTTGTATAATAAAGACGCGATAGTGGCTGAACCTGCGGGAGCTATGTCGATAGCCGCGCTGGACTTAATGGGCCCAGACATAAAGGGTAAAAACGTGGTCTGCATTGTCAGCGGCAGCAACAATGACATAGACCGTATGCAGGAAATTAAAGAACGCAGCTTACAGTATGAAGGGTTGAAACATTATTTTCTGGTCAATTTTGCGCAGCGCCCGGGCGCGCTGAAAGAATTTGTAAATGACGTGCTGGGGCCGGCGGATGACATTACCCGTTTTGAATATATGCAGAAAACGAACAAGGAAAGCGGACCCGCTTTGATTGGTATTGAGCTGAAAAACCGGGAAGACTACGATCCATTGATCAAAAACCTGCAAAAAATGCAGATAGAGTTTACCGAATTGAATAAGGATAACACGCTCTTCAGCTATTTAGTATAAGCTATCTGGGTTTCATTTCAGTCAGGTTGCCGTCAATATCAAAGTCCAGCGAATAATCATTCCGGACACCTTCAACAGCAGTAAACCAATAGGCCCGCTCCTTATCATGAGATCCATATTTCATATAGGAGAAGTCGACAAACTGCACTTCTTTTGCGCCCTGTACATCTTTCCCTTTTGCCGTGGTTTGGTCATACACCTTTTTCGCGGTAGAAAACCGGATCCGGTCAACCGGCATTAGAAAGCTCATAAAACCGACGTTACCGGTAATCTTAACCGGAACCGGGTCCTGCCATTTCCCATCCTGATATATGTAATTATCTATATTTTCTGTTGTATCAGGGTTCTGGATTTTGATACTGATGCGCCCGCCCTGATAATCATAAAAATCAAGGGATTGATACAATTTGATTTGCTTTCCTTTAAATTGTGGCAGGTCCAGCAATGCTGCCTGGATACGATCCAGTTTTTCAGCGCTCTCAAAAATACTGGAATAGTGTTTTTCCTGCGGTCGGATCGTACTATCCGTTATACCACCTGAAAAAGCAGAACTGACTGTTTGCGTATCCCCTTTTTCCGGTCTCGGGTGAATGGTGTCCTGGAAGCTTTTATTGATCTGTTTACAGGAAGCAATTAACAGCAGCCCGCAAAGTGTTATGGTATTCGTTCTTATTCGCATAATTACCCGATTGGTTCAACAATAGCAGGATTACCGGCATCATAAAGTATTTTTATTTTACTGCCCGCCGTAAAGGTATGCAGGTCCAGCAGATCCACGATCTTTTTAAAACTGGCCTGACAGGCTCTGCCCCTGGTATCTTCAAACGCAACTGTTACCTTTACCTGTGGCTGATCATTTATGGTAAGACCGGTACGTGCAGCTGATACAATGGATGCCTCTGCGGATTGCCCGTAAACAGTAAGCCTCCCTGAACCCCGTTTCCCCAGCAGCTTGTTAAAGAT
>DASVMC010000249.1:0-6666 GCA_036384555.1 Niabella sp.
GATCTTACAAAATACAATCGTTTCGGATAAGCCGTCCGGCCCGCGCAAACCGGCAGCAGTTCCGGAGTTACAGACCGTACCGGTTATTGCGCAGCAACCGGTACCTGTAGCAAAGACTGTGGAACCGCCGGCACAAAGTATAAGACCGTCTGAGGACCTTGCTAAGACCGTCACTGATGAAAAACCCGCGAAAGAAAAAAAGTCTCTTTTTAAAAAACTAACAAAACGCATTGAAGAAAAAGTGTATGGAACTTTTAATGACGGGGATGGCCAGGTAACTGTAGCCGGATTTGCGTTCAACCTAAAATAGCAAAAATGAAAGTGATAAAGTTGATGGCCCTGATAGGGACAATAGTAGCCCCATTCTTTGTACAGGCCCAGGAGAAAGGGGACAAAAGCAGGATGGATACCAGCGAAATAACGGTTAGGGTTATTTCCAAAAAAAATAAAGACTCGGTCCTGATAACTGACAACGGACAGTCGTGGGTAAAGGCTTCCAGCAAACGAAATGTTGCCACCAGCTGGTTTGGCATTGACCTGGGATTTGCCAATTTTGTTGATCATACCAATTTCAGTGGTGCCGCAGCGCAGGCGTATGCCCCGGGTGCAAATGCAAACTGGTTCGACCTCCGGTTTGGTAAATCGGTCAACGTCAACATTTGGGTGTTGACTCAGAAGGTGAACCTGGTAAGCCATGTGCTGCACCTGAAATATGCGTTGGGTATGGAGTTGAACAACTATCGTTTTGAGAGCCCTGTCCGTTTTAATCCTCATCCGGATCCCGATGCTGCTGATCCTGCAGTAGTATATATGGATAACGAGCCCGGGAGGAGCTATAGCAAAAACAAACTTGCAGCAGATTATGTAACGCTGCCGCTGATGTTGAATGTCACTTTCCCCTCTAAAAACAGGAAAGTGATAGAAACCGGTAATAAGACCGTTAAAGTAAGAGCCAGCCGGGAGTTTGGATTCAGCGTTGGCATGAGTGCCGGCTATTTATATGCTGCGAGAAATAAGACAATTACTTCTGACAACGGCAAACAGAAAGCAAAAGATAATTTTGATCTGAATCCCTGGAAGCTTTCTTATGTGGGAGAAATCAATCTGGGTTATGTAAGCTTATATGGTTCTTATGCCGTGAAAAGCATGTTTAAACGAGGCCTGGATATGACGCCTTATACCGTCGGAGTAAGACTGGGTTTATAATGCGGCGCCCGACTGCATCCTGTACCGCATCTTTTTTTAAATATTGCAGCTGCCCGGTCGCCAGGTCTGATTTCAAAAGGGTTGCTGTTCTATTTATCCTTACTTTCTTATCTTTAATTAATCAAAGTAAGTCCTATTTTTGAACAAACAGGTTCGGTGATGCCATTAATGAAAACAACAGATAAAAGGAAGGTACTATTATTGTTCTTTATAGTTACTTCAATAATTGCGCAGGCGCAGGATATACGACCTGATACTCTGGTAATTGGCGGGATAACTGTTATAAGGGACAACCGCCCCGTAGAGCAGGAACCCAGAAAAGGTTTTTTGAAAGGTATCCATTCCAAAAAAAGGGTAAAAAAAATAACCACCGAGTGGGGGATTGTAGATATCGGAGTGTCCAGTTTTGTTGATAATACCGATTATGGAAGCGCAGCTGCCCAGGGGTATGCTCCGGGAAGCAACAGCCAATGGTTTAAGACCAAAGGATTTAAATCACGGAATGTTAACGTATGGATCGTTACACAGCGGTACAGCCTTATTAACAGTTATGTGAACTTTCAATATGGCCTGGGGCTGGAGCTGAATAATTATTTTTATAAACAACCGGTCAGGTATGATGCCAATCCGCCTGCGGAACAGGATCCGCCCGTAGTTGCAATGGATCCCAAAGCCCTGACAGTACCCCCGGACAGGATTTATAAAAAGAACAAACTGGCTGCGGATTATGTTACCGTACCACTGATGCTCAATTTTAATTTTACACCAGACCGGCTATATCCTTTTGAGCTGAGCGCAGGAGTAAGTGTGGGCTATTTATATGCCTCCCGTAATAAAACGATAACTTCCGATGAAGGAAAAGTTAAAGCAAAAGATGCATTTGGGTTAAGCCCCTGGAAGCTTTCATACGTAGCAGACGTAACGCTTGGGGTGGTTGCCTTATATGGCTCTTATGCATTTAAGAATATGTATCAGCGAGGGCTGGATATGACTCCTTATACGTTTGGGATCCGTTTACGACCTGCCGATTTATTGAACAAAGTTGAAAGCCGGTAAATACAACTCATTGCATATTGATATATACGATTTTGTAATGATTTTTTGCCCTTGCGTTTTTCATACTCTTTTTGGTGATAAAAACGCCCGCTATTGCAACTGCTGTTGATATACCCAGCCTGGTCAAATTTTTCCCCTTAAAAACGGGTGGATCATCTCTTGACCCGTTTACGATATTAACGATATCATAGGAAAAGCCTCCCAGTGCCATAGCTCCTCCCACAGGCACTAATATGCTCTGCCTGCCACCGCTTTTTACGATATAGATCATTTTTATATCCTTATAAAAAAAGGGGATGGTTTTACTGCTAAGCGTATCGGTAACAATATTGCCAAACAGGGTCCGGTAGCTGGTTGTGGTAAAAAAAGTAATAAAAACGGAATCTTTAGCAATAGCAGCTATGGGCCCTTCATAACTGTATCCGTCAGTGGTCACAAACTGCATACGCATATCTTTGTAAAAATTGCTGACCGTTCTCCCGTTTTTGTTTTTTACCGAAATATAATCGCTCATCCGGTTATAACCGGGCTGCGCTGAACTATTCAGCGAAAGCAACAGGCAGCAAAGGGCTGTAAGCAGTTTCATCAAAGCTAAGATACTAGCAATTAAGATAAAGCCGGAAATGATTTTGTTAAAACGGAACCAATTTTAAATTCCCATTCTCTGAGCAAAAGACGGGTTAAGGTAGGGTTTTAATTCTGTATAGGGAATCCAGATATCAACAGGGCCAACCGCGTAGGCGGCAATTTCATAAGGCTGGTACAAAAATCCAATACCTTTTGAGGTGAAATAGAAATTATCAGTGAGTGCTATCTGGTTATCAAATAAGATCTCTTTTAGCGGTTTACCGGGAGGCAATTGATAGCTGATCCTGAAATATTTTTCCAGAAGAGGAGCCAGCTGTATTGAGTCGATCGTTAATACGTTTTCGGTCGTCAGCCTTTTTTTCTGTATCAGGTCGAAGCACAAAAAGGTTTCGCCATACATGCCATGTGCCCCCCCTGTATACATATAACTGCTGCTATTTAAAACGGCATAGCCTTTATTGTTATACACCAGGTTGGTTGTTATCTGCTGGTCATAGTGCATCATTGAGTAAGGTAAAGGGTCTGCACTATCGCCCATTGTTTTTGCTGTATCCAGATCATCTTTAAAGTCCTGGAGAAAATTATTTCCCAGCCGTGCTAGGCTGTTTTGCAGTGGTGTTGACGCGGAGGGCTGCAATTCTCCTATAATTTCTTTTTTCAGGATACTGCTGAACCAGTCACCTCTTAAGCCGGTATCAGAAGGCTGCAACAGCACCAGGCTGGAATATGCAGTGGGCGTGTCTTCCTTAAAGCCAGTGATCTTTATAGAATCGGTATATCCTAACGGCTCAAATGCTGTATAACCGCTTTGGGATTTTAACGATATAGGCAGGTGCACTGTTTTGTCGCTGTTGACCCAGTAGCCGGAAATAGCTTCGCTGCTGATCAGCAGGTGCAGCTGAGCCTCTTTCTGCTCATTGCCCGTGGTTGGGGAAAACTCTGTAAAAAAAAGACTATCCTTCTTTAGCAGGGAATCCTTTTGGAACAGTAGCTCAATAATTTTTCCCTGATCTGCATAAGTATAATTGATGTTGTAGGAGGGACCATATTTTAAAACATGCATATTGACAGGCTTATTACCTATGACGCCTTCATATTGTACATAAAAATTGGCACTATCCCTGATTTCCTTTGGGGGATTGCTAACGCCTGCCGTTCCTTTTTTTTCATCTTTATCATTACAACTATAAAGTGCTAACAACAGGATGCTGGAAAAGAAAAATAGCTTTTTCATGAGTTGATTTGATTTTAGCGGCCAACTGCGCAAAAGTAGGACAACATTCATATTTATTACCCCGGTCAGCAGGAAAAGTTTTAACGAATATTCTTTTACATTATAAAAAATAACATACCCGGTGTATGTGGTTGCTGTAAGAAACAGAAAAATACTAAGAATCGAAAAGATGGCTTAAACTTTGTATCTTACACAGCAGCTATTTTTTCATTCAAAAAAAACGAAAAATTATGGGATTCGATCAATACCATGAACCGCCCGGGGAGTTATCACAACCCGTACGCACCTTTGCCCGGATGATACAATCATTGATTGAAGAAGCAGAAGCCATCGACTGGTATGAGCAGCGCATTCACGTTGAAAAAGACCGGGATGCCAAAAAGATCATGAAACATGCCCAGGAAGAGGAATTCATTCATTTTGCCATGGACCTGGAGTTCCTGTTACGCAAAAAAAAGGAATGGCGCCTTATCATGAAAAATGTGCTGTTCAAAGAAGGAGATATCATTGAAAATGCCGAAAAGGCGGAAGACAAGGCTGAGGGTGCATAGCAGATAGTAACACGCTTACCAGCAGCATTCTTTCTTAAGAATCCCAAACCGGTATTTTATGGTTGTTGTGTTGCTTTGACCATAAAGTGGATTGCGTTCGGGAAAGAAATGCTGTGCAAACGATAGTGCGTATGATAACAGGTCTGGATAAAGTGCGGTTAAGGAAGGCGGTGGCGGAGGATGCTGCAGGTATCTGGCAGTTGCTGCAGGCGGCAATTGAAAAAAGAAAGCAGGAGGGAAGCGCCCAATGGCAGGATGGTTATCCTAATCCTGCGGTAGTAGCGTCGGATATTAAAAAGGGTTATGGATATGTTTGTGTAGATGAAACCGGAGTGATTGTTGCCTGTATAGCGCTGATTTTTGATGGAGAACCGGTATATGAAGCTTTGGAAGGGCAATGGCTGACGCAACGCCCGTATGCAGTAATACACCGGTTGGCTGTCTGCCAGACAAATACAATAAAAGGGCTAGGCTCCTGGTTGATGCTTGCGGCTGAAGCCGTGTGCAGGAAACAAGGCATTTTAAGCATTAAGGCAGACACCAATTTTGATAATGCCGGTATGTTGCGCGTTTTTGAAAAGCTGGGGTATACCTATTGCGGAGAAGTGTATTTTCGGGGTGCTGCCCGGCGTGCTTATGAGAAAAGGCTGGATCGTTAATGCTCTAGGTCAATATAACCGGCAAACGGACAGGTCGCCTGATTGAGCGCATTGTGGATACTGCTTTTTGTTCAATATGAAAAGTAGCGCTACTGTTTGTCGTTTGTTTTTGACCGCCGCTGTTTTGTTCCCTCAATATTCGGCAGCAATCCTGTAATTATCCCCAGCAGCGGCAGGAAAGCACATATCTTAAATACATATACAACACTGGTCATATCTGCCAGTTTGCCGAGTACGGCAGACCCCAGGCCTCCCATACCAAAAGCAAAGCCGAAAAATAAACCCGCAATCATTCCAACTTTTCCCGGTACCAGTTCCGTTGCATATACCAGAATAGCCGAGAATGCTGAAGAGATGATGACGCCGATAATTACTGAAAGTATACCGGTCCAGAACAGATTGGTATAGGGCAGCAGCAGGGTGAAGGGTGCGGCACCCAGGATAGAGAGCCAGATAACATATTTTCTTCCGAACCGGTCTCCCAGCGGGCCGCCAATGAGCGTGCCGGCTGCTACAGAAGCGAGGAAAATGAACAGATATATCTGCGACTGCTGTACGGATACATGAAAACGGTCCATCAGGTAAAATGTAAAATAGCTGGTCATACTGGCCATATAAAAATATTTTGAAAAAATGAGCACCAGCAGTATTGCAAGGGAAGCAATTACTTTTGATCTGGGTAAAGCCAGGGCTGCCTCTGATACCTGCACCTGCTTACTGCCTGCTTTTAAGTTCAGGTGCTCTTTATACCAGCTTCCAATTTTTAATAATACGACAATACCCAGCAGGGCTATGACCGAAAACCATATGGTGTTGAACTGACCGTACGGAACAATCAGTAAAGCCGCCAATAGCGGGCCAATGGCGGAACCTGCATTACCACCCAATTGAAAAATAGATTGTGCCAGCCCCTTTTTGCCGCCGGAGGCGAGGTGTGCCACACGGGAGGACTCCGGATGAAAAATAGAAGAGCCAATACCAATAAAGCTTACTGAAATAAGCAGGGCGCCAAAGCTTGTGGATAAGGATACAGCAATGAGCCCTATTAACGTAAACGCCATGCCAACAGCTAATGAATAGGGGCGTGGTGTCCTGTCTGTATAATGGCCAACGAAGGGCTGTAGTAATGACGCCGTCAGCTGAAAAGTAAATGTGATAAGACCAATCTCTGTAAAAGAAAGATGGTAATTCTGTTTGAACAACGGATAAATAGCCGGGATCACTGACTGTAACATGTCGTTCAGCAAATGAGTAAAGCTGATCATGAACAGAATAGAGTAAACGGTTCCCTGTGCTGATGACCGGGGCTGCATTGCAAGTGTGTCGGAAGAAATGGATTTCATACTATAAGACCGGTCGCTGATGTTCCGGA
>DASVMC010000250.1:0-2785 GCA_036384555.1 Niabella sp.
CGGCATCGGTTTTAAAAAAGCACACATGCGCCTGAACTTCAACCCGCAGCTGAATTATAATAAAGGCGTAGACCTGATAGAAAGGAATAACAGCATCAGCCAGAATATTTCAGAATATACCAATATCACCTTCAGTACTTACCTGTCCAAGAACAAAGACTCCCTGTACGACCTTGGTTTTGGTCCAAAAGTTGTTTATACCAATTCGCATGCCAGCATCAATACCGCCTCCAATGTAAGTTATTTTAATTACGGCCTTAACGGATATGTATGGTTCCAGCTACCGCTGCGCTTTGAGATCCGGTCTGATGTAGACGTTAATCTTCAGAAAAAGGATACCCGCTTTAAAGGAAGCTATAATTACACAGTATGGAATGCCACGCTCAGCAAAAAAATAGCAAAGAACAAATTTGAGGTAAAGGCATCCGTGAACGATATCCTGAACCAGAACCAGCGCTATACCCGTAATATAAGCGGCTCCATGCTTTATGAACAGAACAGCCTAACACTACGGAGGTATGCATTATTATCCTTCCTTTGGAACTTCACCAATAACAAAACCAAGGCATCTTCATCAAATTAACCCGCTATGACAAGCCATTATAAAACCATTTCCTGTTTGCTCTTGTTTTTAATCGGCATTTTTCCCTGTGCTTTTGCACAGCAATACCTTCATTCCGGACTGATCGAATACGAGGTAAAGACCAACAATATTAAAAGCATGCCGGACGGGGAATGGAAAGATCTTATCAAGGACAAGATCCCTGAATTTTCTGTGAACTACTATAATTATATCTTCAGCAACGATCAGTCCATCTGCAAATTTTCCAGGACAACTGATACAAAGTCCAACTTCAGCATGTTTGGAAAAATGGAAGACTATGTATGGTACAACAATTACCAGGCGAATGAGTTCACCAATTCCGTTTCGGTAGACAATATTTACCTAATCAGCGGTCCTTTGCAGGACATTGAATGGAAGATATACCCTACCGATATGCGGACCATTGCCGGCTTCAGCTGCAGAAAAGCCTCGGCCATCCTGTTTGACAGTGTGTACGTATTTGCTTATTATACCGATGAAATACTGACTCCAGGCGGACCTATGGGCCTGCATGGCTTACCCGGAATGATCCTGGGCGTTACTATTCCCCGGTTATACCAAAGCTGGGTAGCCACCCGCGTAGAGCTGAATATTCCCCCGAAAGAAAAAATAGCCCCTCCTACTTCAGGGAAAAAGAAAACAAGAGAGGCATTAACCACGTCCCTGCTGGAATTAAGCAAATCCTGGGGAAAGGATGGATCGAAGTTCCTGAATCCGCTGATCTGGAGGATGTTCATGTAGTTTTAAAACTAAAAAAATAGTTTAATTACTACAAATACGTATATTTACGTCTTTATAAGAGAATGTAACATTTCTGTGCTTATTGCGACTAAATTAAAAAACACATACTATCAAAACCTACCATGAGATTAAAGACATACATTTTGCTTACGCTGTTTGCAGGTCTTACCAGCCTTAGCCGGGCACAGACCAGTGGATCTGTAAAAGGACAACTGGTCGATTCTTCAGAACATAAAAATCTTGAAAATACAGTAGTTGCGTTGCTGCGGGCAAAGGATTCCTTTATTGTTTCATTTACCCGGGCAAATGACCGCGGAGCCTTTGCCCTGGAAAATATAGATAGCGGCCAGTACATTGCAATGATCACCCATCCGTATTTTGCTGAATATTTTGAAAACTTTGGCCTTGCCCCCGGCCAAACGCTGAATATGGGCATTCTGCATATGCTCTCCAAAATGAAGCTGATGGAAGAAGTGATCGTAAAGGGAAACCGGGCCATGTTCCTGTCCGGCGATACGACCGTATTTACGGCAGATAGTTTTAAAGTAGCCGAAGGCGCCAATGTAGAAGAGCTGTTCCGGAAACTACCCGGTTTCCAGGTGGATGCCAAAGGCAATATAACCGCTTTGGGCAAAAAGGTAGAACGGTTACTGGTAGACGGCGAAGAGTTTTTTGGAGATGACCCGGGAATTGCCAGCAAAAACCTGCGGGCAGACAATGTAAAGGAAGTACAGGTGTATGAAGGCAAAAGTGATCAGGCCGCCTTTACAGGGATCGATGACGGGAACTCGAAACAAACCATCAACCTGAAATTAAAAGAGGACAAAAAGAAAGGTTATTTTGGCAAACTGGAAGCCGGTGGAGGGCTGAATGACGGCACAGTGGGAACACAAAATACTTACAGTAACCAGGCAATGATCAACTCCTTTAAAAAGAAACGGAAAATTGCGGCCTATGGCATTATGAGCAATACCGGGAAATTGAACCTGGACTGGAATGACCAGGATAAATACGGGCAAAGTAATATAAATATCAATATCAATGATGACGGTACTACCAACTATGACTGGAATGGCGATAGCTATAACTGGGTAAACGGAGGCACCCCCACCAACTGGAACCTGGGCTTGCAGTATAACGATAAGTTCAACGAGGATAAACAGGGTGTGAACCTTGGCTACCGGCTGGTAAAAATAAATACGCCGGCCAACCAGCAGACCTACTCCTCTAACTACACGCCCGATTCCAGCTGGAAAACAAACAGCTTCAGGAACAACTACAGCACCGTATTAAAACAGGCAATCAACGCAACACTGGAAAACAAATTTGACTCTTCCAATACAGTCAAACTCACCGTACGGGCTAATAAGAATCATACCCAAACTGATTTTTCTTCCTACAGCGAATCACTGACAATGGAAGACCGGTTCATCAACAGGA
>DASVMC010000251.1:0-7787 GCA_036384555.1 Niabella sp.
TTTTTCTGTTTCTTTTTCAGGGAAAAATTATGATCCTGCAAACAGGATGAGTGAATTCAAACTTTTCGCAGAGATAAATGATCATTCAAGAGGATGCCTGCGAACCGGTTCCGCCGCCTTGAATCTGGCATATATGGCAGAAGGACGGTTTAGCGGCTGCTGGGGTAAGGCCAACAAATCATGGGATATAGCTGCAGGATTATTGATTGCAGAGCTTGCCGGTGCCAAAATTATTACCAAACCGTTCGATGAAAAAAATTACCAAAGCAGTTACCTGGCCTGTAATGCAATGGTCTTTGATGTCATCCATGAAAAAGTAACGCCTGTTATTTTTTAATACGGGGCATATTATTTTAGAGTCTTTAAAGTTGGTGAAGTTTTCACGTATCAATCTACAAAATGGGAAAAAGAAAAGTAATTTTTTTTGATAGTTGGAAAGGAGGCATACATAATTATTGCAGGTTGCTCGATTCATTTGCTGATGCGGCAATTGAGCCGATGCTGCTTCACCTGGGATCATGGGGTAATGAAGAGAAAACCATTGATGAAGAAGAAATCGAAGGCCTTAAGACTAGGGATATTTCTTATTATAAAAGGATGTCGTTCGAAGATATTCTCAGGCAAGAAAAACCTGATCTGGTTCTCTTTCTTTCCATACACACATTTGCACATCGGGCCTTCATCCGCTATTGCCGTAAACTGAACATTCCAACGGTATTATTATACCATGGCCTGGTAAGAGTGCAGGCAGTTGATGACAATGATAAGGGGGCTTATAAAATCAATACTTTCTCCTATGCCAAAAAAATACTGGTAAGATTACCAAAGCTCATGGTGTATACTTTGCCATGTTATATTAAAGCGCTTTATCGGACAAAAGCCAGCAGGGAAGATTGGACAGATTTTTTCAAAAACATCGTATACGTATTTACAAAACCAACATCATTCAATGTAGCTAATGACGCTAAGACTACGCATTGCATGATTTATGCAAATGCAGACAGGCTCCATGCAATGAATATATATGGATTTAAATCCGAAGAAATTACCGAAGTAGGTAATCCAGATTTTCCACAATTCGGTTTGAAGGATAGTCAGATCGGAAGTTGTATCAATGCGGGGAAGGTATTGCAGAATCACGATGTGGTGTATATCGATACGGCTTTATTGATCACCGGGTTGTTCTTCAATAACAATGCTGATTATGTAAACCACCTGCTTGCAACTAACAACCTATTAAAAGCGCAAAACCGCAATTTGTTATTTAAACCTCATCCCGAAACCAAAAGACTTTGCGATCTTTCATTGCTGGAAAAACAGGGTGTTCAGATCATCTCCAACAACGAATTTATTGAAACACTTGAAAAAGTGTGTGCGGTAATCCTTGAGCCTACAACATTGTCAATGATACCTTGTTTAATGGGACTGCCGGTCATGCTTGCGCAATATGGTAAATTGGTTGAATTAAGGTTCGGTGAAGTATTAAATACCTACCCACGCGCCTGCAATTTGAAGGATCTTTCAGGATTTAATGAGCTATTGCAGCAAGAAGCCCAGCAGTTGAATCCTTTGGCGATCAATGCCTGGATCAAAGAAAATGCAGGCCCGCTTCCTGCAGAAGAAATGCCAATGCGGGTAACAAAAAAAATCATTGAACTTATCCAGCATTAATCGCATACAAATCTCATTAACCTATGTGTGGGATCACCGGATTTATAAATAAAAAAAGCTTTGATTCTGTAGCAAGCCAAGAAGTTATCATGGCGATGGCCAACAAGATTGCGCATCGGGGTCCTGATGATGCTGGGTATTGGTTGAACGAAGAAGATGGTTTGGCTTTCGGGCACAGAAGGCTTTCCATTATAGATCTTTCACAGGCCGGGCATCAGCCAATGATGTCGGAAAGCGGCAACTATGTGATTATTTTCAACGGGGAAATCTATAATCATTTGGAAATACGCGATGAGATCGCCAAAGCCCACTGGCGTGGAACATCTGATACCGAAACACTTTTGGCTGGAATTGAACTGTGGGGGTTGAAAAAAGTTCTGGAGAAAGCGACTGGCATGTTTGCTATTGCTCTTTGGGACAAAAAAAATAAAACGCTGTCACTTGCCCGCGACAGGATCGGCGAAAAACCATTGTATTATGGGTGGAACAATGGTATATTTTTTTTCGGATCGGAGTTGAAATCTTTCACTTCGCATCCATCTTTTGCTGCCTCAGTTAATATTGAATCGCTCGCATATTATGCCCAGCACGGATTTGTATCGGGTGTTGAAAGTATTTATGATGGTATAAAACGCGTGGTACCTGGTAGCATTGTTGTGATAAATGCCAATACAGAGATTGTCTCGAACGAACCCTATTGGTCGCTTGATAATGTTGTAAGTGACAGTGTTAATACCCGTTTCAAAGGAACAGCGCAGGAAGCGATTGAAGAACTCGAATCGTTGATCATTAAGTCTGTTTCACAACAGATGTTATCCGATGTTTCCCTCGGCGCTTTTCTTTCTGGTGGTATTGATTCTTCGGTAGTGGTTTCCGTTATGCAATCTTTATCCCCTACACCGGTAAAGACGTTCACCATCGGTTTTGGGGAACAAAAATATAATGAAGCGCCGCATGCAAAAGCAGTAGCCGATCATTTGAAAACAATGCATACGGAACTGTATATCAACCCGGAGAATGCAATGTCGGTAATTCCTGATCTTTCTGATATTTATGATGAACCTTTTGCAGATGCTTCGCAAATACCAACAGTATTGGTGAGCAAACTGGCAAGGCAACATGTGACGGTGGCGCTTTCAGGCGATGCAGGGGATGAATTGTTTTGTGGTTACGATAGGTATTCTAATGTAAAGCAGTCATGGAACAAACTTTCATCCGTTCCTTTTCCATTGCGCAGACTTGCAAAATTCATATTGCCGGCCAACCGCATCACGAATGGGCTGGCTTGCGCCAATATTGAGGAGTTTGGCGAATTTATTAATACGCAATGGAAAGGCGATCCGAGATTGGTGAAAAATGCTGTAGCCAAACCCGTATACGAGCCTTTTAAGTCAGCCTCGCTTGAGCCGGAAGAACGACTAATGTATCAGGATACAGGTAATTACCTGCCGGATGATCTGCTTGTTAAAGTTGACAGGGCTGCCATGTTCAGCAGTCTTGAAACACGTGTGCCTTTTTTGGATCATAAAATTGTTGAGTTTGCGTGGAGATTACCTTTGTCAATAAAACGAAAGGGGGAAATAAATAAGTGGCCTCTCAAAACGATTTTGTATAAGCACGTGCCACAATCAATTATAAACCGTCCTAAGATGGGTTTTGGTGTACCATTGGAGCATTGGTTGCGTGGAGATCTCAGGCCATGGGCAGAGGATTTATTGACGGAACAGAACCTGAAATCGGTTGGATTTTTTGATCATAAAGCAATACGTAAAGCATGGATGGAGCATACTTCTGGAAAATATGACCGCCATTATGCGCTTTGGACTATCCTGATGTTTTTATCCTGGTTCCAAAAAAATAAAAGATAGTTTTTGATGATAAAATTCCCGGATTGATGAGGAAGAGCAAATTGAAAAAAGGAATCGGCGTTTTTTTTGACAAATCGAAATCTACTTCTGGGCAACGATTTTTTGGAAACCTATATGCTACATTACACAATGACCTGATCCCTCTTAAGAAATCACCGAAAGTGGTACTTTTTAATATATCCGTACCGCTCAGCAAGGTATTAAGTGCAAAACTCAAAGGACAGACAGTTGTATTGCGGGTGGATAGCTTATATTTTGACCGGCTTTCAACAAATTTCATCAGGAGGTTTATATGGCCTTTCCGGCTTATACTAAAGGCAGGGTTGAAATACAGGTCACTGCATGACCCGATGGCTTACCTTGCCAATTTTCTTAACCAGAATTATACCGCCTTTATAAGGATATGGCTGGCTGACTATATTGTTTACCAGTCTGAATTTTCACAGGCTATTCATAAGAAATTTTTTCCTAAAAAGAAGAGTTCCATAATAGTAAACGGTGCGACTTATTCAGGAGTTTATACAAATAAACATACAGTCAATAAACGGATACAACTGGTCACTATTCATGATGATTGGCGGCCATCAAAAAGGATACAGGATATCGTACGCTTTGTTGTTTGGGCGAATGAAGAAAAAAATCTTCCCATGGATCTTACCATCATCGGGTATAATGGTAAAATGCCTGATCAGACGTCAGCCTCGGTAATGGATAGCATTAACAACTCAGATTATATCAAAACCCTTCCTAGGTTCAATTCTTTCACCAGCTCTGTCGAAGACGTATTAAAGAAAGCGGATCTCTACCTGACTTTTTCTTATCGTGATGCCTGCCCGAATGCGGTTATCGAAGCAATGTCTTATGGCATACCGGTAGTAGGTGTTGCAAGTGGAGGCTTGAATGATATTGTAGGCAATAGCGGTGTGCTTTTGCCTGTCAACGATTTTGAAGATGGGTTCTATGCCGCCCATAGATATGAAAATGATTTTCCTGTTATTAATTATGACCGGTTGATTGCCGCCATCGATAATGTTGTTGAAAACAACGCCAGGTTCCGTCAATATGTACAGGAGCGATTTGAGCAGGATCTTGATATTCATGTCGTTGCTGAGCGATATCGGGCAGTGTTGCTGTCTTTGTTATAATATCCCAAATTTATTACTTGAACAACCGTAATTTTCTTCTGCAGGTCTTGAGTTTAAGCGCAATCCCAAGGATTGTTACATCAGTATTGACCGCTATCTGTTTTCCATTAATGGTTCGTTCGCTTGGAGCAGCTAATTATGGAATTGTGATTTACATAGGAGCAATCATCTCTATCATGGAGTCCTTTGTCGATTTCGGCGTATCAACCGCAGCCGGAAAAGCAATTGCACAGGTCCGGGACAGATCAGCAATATTTCTTAATAAAACCGTTGTTAAATGGGCAAAACTGCAGGGCGCTGTAGGATTGATCGGCTTTGCACCGCTTTTATTAACGACTTATTTCCTATCTAAAAATAGCAAGATTGGTTTCGATCTGAAACTGATGATACTGCTGGTATGCGCCGCATGGATGTCTATCACACTGAATTTTGTCCGGATGACGCTTACATCACTTCTTGTCTTTAAGCAGCTTGCTGTACTTGATACATTTGAGTCTCTTTTCAGATCACTTAGCTGGCTTACGATTTCTTTTTTGATGCCAACACCTATGGGACTTGCCATAGCTACCATAGCAACGGCATTTTGCGCATCTTCAGTTGGAGCAGGACTTGTATTCTTAAATGTTCAAAAAAGAAAGAGAAATATTAAAGTTGGCAATTTACAGGAAGAAGAAACAGGTGAAAACAACTTGCTTTCGATTAAAGTAATGATAAAAGACAGCCTCCAGTTTTTGTGGTTGCGTCTCGTGACACGTATCTTTCAATCAATCCCGGTCATCCTTTTTGGTAAAATAGTAGGATCAGAACTGGTAGGTATTTTCGGGGCTTTTACCAAGATAGGCGAGATACTCAATTTCCCTTTCAATATTATTGGCAACGCATTGGCCGTACGCGTACATGGAATAACAGAAAAAGGCCTCAATGCGACAAAGAAACTTTGGGATCTGGCAATAAAACTCGTTTCACTTTCGCTGTTACTTGTTTTCAGTATATATATCGGGGCTGATGTATTAGCAAGAATACTCTTGCCTAATAACATTAATGTCGGCGGGAGTATACAGATACTTTCTTTTACCATTCTGTTCGGTGTTTGCTCTTATATGATCACCCCGATGTCCGATTATGTTGGAGCCCTGAAGTCCAGGAATATATTTATGTCATTTTCCATCGGTGTTCAAGCCGGTTTGATCTGGCTTGGCGGGCATTTTTTTAAAATGGAAGGTGCATTAATAGCGTATCTACTGGTATTATTAGGCATGAACACAGGATATATTTCCATTGCTTTAAGAATTTTCTTCGGTACTTCCAGGTATCATATATCCAGGGAAGTCATTTATTTTATCATATCTGTAATAGTGTGCTTCCTGTTATCTTACTATGGCGTATATATTAGGCTGCTAAAGCCTCGTTTTGAGATTACAACAATTGGCGTTGCAATTGCTATTATGATCTTTTTCTTTTTGGTGTTTTGCGCTGTCTTTTTGGATAGGAAGACAAGAAAATATTATTTCACACGGTCTTTCTTTACTATCGATGCCTGATTTCCTGTTTGTGCTTCCAAGAAATATAAATGCGTACTACTCCGAGGACTAATCTTCCTGCCTTTCTTGCTTTTTCACTTGTGGTTGAACTCCTCGCCGGAATTACGTCAATTCCCAATCATATTAATGTGGGGTATAACTTATTTATTTTTATTTTAGGGATACTTACCTGTGGCTTTACCGTTTCGGATGTGAAATCATATCTTAAATGGCTTTGCCTTCCGGCAGCGTACATTATTACTTTTATCATCGTTTCCTATTACGGTGTCAACTTTGCATATTCTGTTAAATACCACGTGCTTTATATGCCGTTTGGTCTTGCGGAATTTTCATCGTGGTATATGGTAGGTTATTTTTTTCATGAAAGGCAGAGCTTTAAGATATTTTATAAGGTAGCAACCTTTTTTGGACTTGGCTCAATGCTTTTGGTATTGGTTGGATTAGTTGATCCTGAACTGACGAGGGCCATCTACGGGCTCGATCTTCCGATTGCCATGCCATTGACAGTTTTGTTTGGCGATATTATTTTTGGTGGATTAATAATAATAATATCAGTTTTCTCCATCAAAAAAACTGTTGTATTATGTACAGCGATAGGATTAATTCTTCCCTTATTATTGAAGAAATCTGGTAAAGTAAACGATGTGTTCGGGGTTGTCAAACATGTTTATCAAAGGAAACGAAGTATTCTTCCTATGTCGAAAGGAGTGAAAACAGTTCTGCTGGTGACTTTAGGTGCCGTATTGATTACGGTTTTCTTTTCCTATATGATAGCGACAATCACAAGATTTTCCGCCAATGAAGATGTTGTTCGTGGAGCGATCGCCCTCGAGTTTCTTAATCAGCTATTTTCGCATTTTCCTGCAGGTACGGGATTTTATACTTTTGGATATTTAACAAGCGATGTTATTGAATACTGGACGTTCACAGCCAGTGGTGATCTTGTAAATGGCGATGGTGTGGCATTGCATAATACCTTCATGCACTTTGCATTGGAAGGCGGCTTGCCGATCATTATTATCGTGATTATTTTTTATCGCAATTTTTTTCGTGCTATTAGGTTCCTTTACCGGTATAGACCTGCAAAAGGACTTGCCATAGTCCTGATATCCTGGTGTGTGATAAGTATTGTATATGGTATGTTCCAGCAACTGCATGGAACAAGATATTTTTTGGGAATATTCGGATTCGCTTTCGGAGCCTACGAAAGATATAAACGCCAGGTAAAGGCAGAGAAATTGATCCTTGCACAAAATCTTAATCAACAGTAACCATGTGTGGAATAATCGGATGGGCAAATCGATCTGGCGACACCGGAAGCATTAGCTGGCTTGAACAGGGTTTGCATTCTATGCATCATCGAGGCCCGGATGGTTCCGGGATATGGATATCTGACGATCATAAAACAGTATTCGGCCACAACCGGCTTTCTATTATTGATCTTTCCTTGGAGGGTAACCAGCCAATGGTTAATGGTGACGGCGACTTATGTATCACATTCAACGGGGAAATCTACAATTATCTTGATTTAAAAAAAGAATTGGTAGGAGCCGGATATTCTT
>DASVMC010000252.1:0-2539 GCA_036384555.1 Niabella sp.
CAGCTATTCGATCCGCCCTCAAAGGAAGGAAGCTGGATCTTTCCGGGCTTTGACGGGGGTGGGGAATGGGGAGGAGCTGCGGTTGATCCTGGATCATCAGTGCTATATGTGTTCAGCAGCGAATTGCCCTGGTCGCTTACGATGATGGATGTACCCGGACAAAGCGCTTCTGCCGGGCAGCGGTTGTATAATCAATACTGTGCCTCCTGTCACCGGCCTGATCTTCGGGGTGATGGCACTTCATTTCCTTCGCTGATCAATATTGCAGACCGGCTGACACCTGCAGCAGTAAAGGGCGTCATACGGGAGGGCCGTAACCGGATGCCCTCTTTTGCCAGCCTGCCGCCCGCGGAAATAGCGTCCCTGGTTGCCTATATTACGCATAAACAGGATAAAGAACCCGCATCGGATCCACATACCCGTACCGGGAGTGATTCAGATAATATACTGGACCAGGTGCCGTATATGATGACCGGTTATAACCGGTTTCTTGACAAAAACGGGTACCCTGGCATCCGGCCACCCTGGGGTACTTTAAATGCGGTGAACTTAAATACCGGTAAACTGCTCTGGAAGGTACCGGTTGGAGAATACCCCGAACTGAGCCGTAAAGGTATTCCTGTTACAGGTACAGAAGGGTACGGGGGACCGATTGTTACAAAAGGCGGCCTGGTATTTATTGCAGCATCCAGAGATAAAAAGATCCGCGCGTTTGATAAAAACAGTGGTAAACAACTCTGGCAGGCAGACCTGCCGGCCGCGGGTTTTGCCACTCCGGCATCTTATATGGTGCAGGGGGTTCAATATATTGTTATTGCCTGCGGCGGCGGCAAGATTGGTGCAGCCTCCGGAGACGAATATGTAGCGTTTGCATTAAAAAAATAAAAAGAAGCCTTAGGGGATTTTTACGGATTACGCACTCATAGTAAAAGATTGGTAGTAAAATGTCTTCAAGATTTTGGTTTTTATTGGCAAGAAAGCTGGCTGAAGAAGCAACACTTGATGAAATCAGGGAGTTGGAGCAAATACTGCTGCAAAATCCGGAATTAGCGGGCAGAGTTGAGGTATATACAAAGTATTTCGACAGCCCGATGACAACAGCTCCATCAGCTGATCCTGAACTGGAACAGCAATGGAAGCGGCAACTGAGCCAGCTGAATGATCTGAAATCCGAAACAACGGTGGCAGCTGCAGAGCAATCGTTGACACGTGGGAGTAAACGGCAGGTAGGCTTGCAAAGGAGGGGGTTTGTCCTGGGCGCATTTGTTTTGATAGCCTTGCTGGTAGCGGGAGTATTTGTTGCAAGACAAAGCCCCGGAATCTTATCAACCGGTACGCCAGGTGCCATAGCCTCAGAAAATGAACGGATTGAAACCCTGCTGCCGGATGGTAGTAAAGTATGGCTGAATAAGAACAGTCACCTTACATTTAATAAAGATTTTGGAAAAAACAATCGGGATGTATATCTCACCGGGGAAGCATTTTTTGATGTGGTGCATAAAGCGGAGCTGCCCATGACGGTTCACGCCGGAAAAGTGGATGTAAGAGTAAAAGGCACTGCGTTCAATGTATGCGCCTATCCGGGAGATGATCAGGTGGAAACGGCCCTTGTAAGAGGCTCTATTGAACTTTCAGCCAGCATCAACGGGAAAAACCAACGGCTTCTGCTGAGGCCTAATGAAAAGGTAACTGTTCATACGGGCAGTACATTCAATAAACCAAAAGAACAGGTAACGGTTCCGGATTTTATCATAGATACTCTTGCTGTGGAAGAACAAAGCGGGCTGATCCCTGAAATAGCCTGGATCCAGAATAAAATGGTCTTTAAGAATGAAAGCTTTGCCGAATTAACGGAGAAAATGAATAAATGGTATCATACTGAAATCCGTATAGAAGATACTTCTTTGTTAAAGGAGCGGTTTACCGGCGTGTTTCAGAATGAAAGTCTTCAGGAGGCGCTGGAAGCCTTGCGGTTCACTTACGGCTTTAATTATACCATTCAGAATAATAAAGTATTAATAACTAAATAGTGATACTATGATCTAGCAATCGTTAAACAAAAAGAGGAGATGCGTCAACATCTCCCCCGAAAATCAAAAACGTTGGGGGCGTTTTGCAAGTCGGTCCCCGTTATTTTTAATCTTTAAGAACTGCAATTTATGCAAAAAAATGCTATTGCTGCCATTTGTCGTGGAGCGAATAGGGAAATGAAAATCCTGCTTATTATGAAGTTGGTTATTGCTATGTTAACCCTGTTTTGTGTACAGGCTGCTGCTAAAGGCTTTTCGCAGAACAAAGTGACCATCTCTGCCAACAAAACTGCTATCCGGGAAATATTTAAGTCCATTGAAAAACAAACCGACTACCGTTTTCTTTACCATGAAAGTAACCGTTTGAACAATGTGAAAGTAAGCCTGGATGTAAAAAATATGGAGGTTCCTGATCTGCTGGAGCAACTGCTTAAGAATACAGCATACAGTTACCGGATCACAACGGGTAAATTAATATTGTTAAGCAGCACTGCGGCTGTTTTTGAAAA
>DASVMC010000253.1:0-2339 GCA_036384555.1 Niabella sp.
AACTAATGCTTTGTATTTATCTTGTAATGCCATTTTTTTAAATTTTTATTTTACAGTTAAACCGGTACTTACTACTTTTTTAGGATGTGTGCCTTGTACCTTTTGCATCAGCTTTTGCAGGTCTGCTTTTTTGATTTCACCTGTCAGGGTCACAGTTCCGTCTGCCGCCACGTCTGCTTTAACAGTAGGGTTGTCTTTAATAGCGTCATTTACTTTGCCGGTCAGGCTATCTGCTGCAGTAATTGTAGGAGGCGGGGGCGGGGGTGGTACGGTTGCATCATTGACAACTGTTTTTACACCTTTTACCTCTTTTACTGCGGGATCAACTGAAGTTTTGGTAGCATCATCTTTCACAGTGCCGGAAATAGTAACCGCGCCATCCTTAACATCAGAAGTCAGGTTAGAAAAATCGGGATTTGTTGCTAATTTAGCATCAACATCTTTTTTAATGTCGGCATCGCTTTTCCCCTTACAGGCGGGCAGGGCAAAAACAAATGCAACGAAGGCAATCATAGCCAGGATTCTTTTCATTGATTTGGGATTTTAGTGAAAAAATTTTTACCTAACGAATATAAGTTAAAATGAAAATAAATGAATTAATGAACTGTTTTTTATTTCTTAATTTTTCATATAGTAAAAAACGGGAGGAGGCCGGTTCAGCGTTCATGGTCCGTAGGCTCATGGCCGGTAGTACGTGGATCGATATAAGAATTGAGCCCCGGCAGGCCTGCATCCTGCCCTGATCCGGGATCTCCGATGCTGATAACTGATGGGATCCTTGAAAACTAAAAATGAACGCATTGTTTTGCAACTACATTGCCTACTGCGCTTTTTCCTCAAGCTCCATCAGTTTTGTAAAGAGCTCCTCATAGCTTTTTTCCAGCCGCTGATTCTCACTAATCGCGTTTTTATAATCCTGCTCGGTTTTTACAAACCGGTCTTTATTGGAATACAGATCCGGATCTGCCAGATCCTTTTCCAGTTGCACCAGAGAACGTTTGTTTTTATTTAAAGCTTCTTCTGTCTGCTGAAATAATTTCTGATGTCGCTGGATCTCTTTTTTCAGTTCTTTATTGATCGGGTTATTAACAACCGGCGGTGGGGGCGCTGCTGTTTTCTCCTGCGGCTGTTGAGGTTTGGCGGTACCGGTAACTGCCGTTTCTTTTTTACCGCTATTGATCTTTTTCATACGCTCATTCCAGGCAACCCATTCGTCGTAAGGCCCCTTGAATTCTTTGATTTCCCCGTCAACGATCTCCCATATCTTATTGGCTGTTTTAGCAATAAAATGCCGGTCGTGGCTTACCAGTATTAAAGTGCCTTCATACCGGTTCAGCGCATTAATGAGCAGGTCTACACTATGCATATCCAGGTGGTTAGTAGGCTCGTCCAGCATCAGAAAGTTGGCTTTGCTTACAATGGTTTTGGCAAGTGCTACCCGTGCTTTCTCGCCGCCGCTCAGGATCTTTATTTTTTTATCAGCATCGTCTCCGCTAAACAGGAAACAGCCCAATAAGGCACGCAGTTCAAGATCGGTCATCTGGCTGCCGCATTCCCTCATTTCATCCAGTATGGTGTTGTTCAGGTTCAGTGCCTCCAGCTGATGCTGGGCATAAAAACTTTCATCTACATTATGCCCCCATTTGCGGTTACCGGTAAATGATTCCACGTCTGCGATAATTCTCAGGAGGGTGGATTTCCCCTTCCCGTTAGCACCGATCAGTGCAATTTTATCACCCCGGTCAATTGCTGCTTTTGCATTTTTCAGGATCTCATTTTCATCAAAGGCTTTTGACAAATGGTCCAGTTCCGCAATTACACGGCCCGGCACTTTATCTACCCTGAAATTAATCCTGAGGTCCGGCCGTTCAATGGTCACATCCTCAATCCGCTCCAGCTTATCCAGTTTCTTCATAATGCTCTGTGCCATAGCTGCTTTACTGGCTTTCGCCCGGAAACGTTCTACCAGCCGTTCATTTTGCCGGATGTAGTCCTGCTGGTTTTCATAAGCTTTTTGCTGCATTTCTATACGGACCGCTTTTTCTTTTTCATAGAAATCATAGTTGCCATTATAGGAATGCAGCTGGCGCTGATAAAGTTCCACGACTTTTGTAACCATCCGGTTCAGGAAATATTTATCGTGGCTGACAATGACCACTGCTCCCTGATAATGCTGCAGGTATTTCTCCAGCCATTCAATAGAAGGAAGGTCCAGGTGGTTGGTAGGTTCATCCAGTAATAACAGGTCCGGTTGCGCCAGGATCATTTTGGCAAGCAACACACGCATGCGCCAGCCTCCGCTGAACTCTTTATACGGGCGGTTCAGATCGGAATTGGCA
>DASVMC010000254.1:0-3656 GCA_036384555.1 Niabella sp.
TCGATCCACTGCCGGAGCGTAGCATCCACAGATCCGTGATGCAGCGCCAGTTGTCCGGCAAAATCCGGATACACCGTCAATAATACCTGGTACCATAGCTCCGACTGGCCACGGGTATTGGTAAAGATCAGGGTCGTATTGCTCCCGTTGATAATGGGGATCAGCCGGTCTGCCATTTTTGTGCCCAGGTGCCCAGCCCAGGGCAGCACTTCAATTGCATCCGGGATAATGGAAATAATTTCGGTCTTTTTCTCCTCCTTCGTCTGAATTTTTATCTTTTTTTGTCCTTTCCAGGGTAATAACACGGCAAGGGCTTCATCCATATTGCCGATAGTGGCCGAGATGCCCCAAACCCTTACCTGTGGCGCCAATTGCCGTAAGCGGGCAACCGCCAGTTCTGTTAACACGCCCCTTTTGCTGCCCAGCAATTCGTGCCATTCATCAACCGCAATACATTGCAGCGATGTAAAAAGCGGGGAGTTATTTTTCTGTGCAAACAATAAATGCAGACTTTCGGGAGTTGTAACCAGCACTTCCGGCATCTTTCTTTTTTGCTGTTGCCGTTCAGCCGCTGAAGTATCGCCATTACGCACCCCCACATCCCAATCCAGCCCTATTTGCTCCAGTGCGGTTTTCATTGCTCTTGCCAGATCCTTTGCCAGGGAACGGAGCGGTGTAACCCAGAGCAATTTTAACCCGGGCGCATATGCTTCTTTATGATTGAGATAATGAATCACCAGGGCCAGGAAAACGGAAAAGGTTTTCCCAAAGCCGGTAGGCGCCACCACTATTCCCGAATAGCCCTCTTCAAATTTTTCCCAGGTTTCCTTCTGAAAAGAAAAGGGCACCATAGATGCGCTCTGCATCCAATCTGTAACGATGGTAAATCCGGGCGATGTTTCAAAAAGAGCCGCAGACTTCCGTTTTTTATTCATGAATTACCTTATACATTTACACTCGCGCTACATCAACAGTAACCTGCGAATTTAAAATTTATTATTTTGAGCAATAATAAATTTCAACCTCCGATTACCGGTGAAACCGTTAAATTTAATGATAAAATGCGTTTAAGGACCACAGAGCCCTTCTGGTTGCTCAAAAACGGGCTGTTACACAGTTATCCCTCCCTGCAGGAAGACCTTTCTGCTGAAATAGTTGTTATCGGTGGCGGAATTACCGGTGCGCTGATCAGCCATGCCCTGCTGGAACAGGGATATGAAGTAGTTCTGCTGGACAAGCGCGATACCGGGCAGGGCAGCACCGCCGCAACAACGGCCATGCTGCAGTACGAGATTGATGTACCCCTGTATCAACTGGCTGATCAGATAGGTGAAAAAGCAGCTGCAGACTGCTATCGTGCTGGTATTGACGCTATTGAAACATTAGCACAACTCATTCAGAATGAGCAGATCGATTGCGGGTTCCAGAAGAAACGCTCCTTGTATTATGCGCATAATAAGAAAGCCGCCGGCTGGCTTTTAAAGGAATATGAACTAAGAAACCGTTACCAGCTGGGCGTGCAATGGCTGTCGGCGGATGAACTCTATAACAGGTATGAGTTAAAAACATGCGGGGGCATCCTGTCCGAAAAAGGAGCAAGCATGGACGCCTACCGGTTCGCACAGCTGCTCATCTATAAAAACAGCCAACGGGGACTGCGCGTATTTGATCATACGCCGCTCGAAAAAACTGACTACAGCGATTCGGGAGTAACCATTCAGCTTACGGACGGGTACAAAGTACAATGTAAAAAAATCGTCTACTGTTCGGGGTTTGAAACGGTGCACCTGTTCCCTGAAAAAACGGCTACCCTGTTCAGCACGTTTGCCTGTGTAAGCGAATGCGGCATCAGGATTCCTGAAACATTATCGGACCTGCTTATCTGGAATACAGAGGACCCTTATCTATACTTACGCACAACCGATGATGGAAGGCTTTTGGTGGGAGGAGAAGACAGCTCTTATAATTCCGGGGTCCTGCGGGAGCGGCTTAAGAAAAAAAAATCGGAACGGCTGATAAAAAAAATCCAGGCTGTTTTACCGGGCGTGGATTTTATTGAAGACTTCTCCTGGGCAGGTGTTTTTGGCGCTACAAAGGATGGCCTGCCTTATATAGGCACGCATACGCAATATCCGGGGGCCTATTTTGTTTTAGGCTTCGGAGGAAACGGTATTACTTTTTCAGTGCAGGGTATGCAGCTGATACAAAAACTGCTCAAAAATGAGCAGGATGATCTCCTCTATTACTACCGGTTCGGAAGATAACACTTTATAATTTTTCTAAATATCACATAAAGTAGTATTTTAAACAAAAAAGCAACTTACTTTCGCAGCTACATGGGTATGACCTCTATTATAACCGTTAATTATAACCAGCCGGAAGTAACTGTTGATTTTTTAAGATCCGTCAGAAAATATTGTGCAGACTTACCTGTTGAAGTGATCCTGGTAGATAATGCGCCCGTACAGGACTATGCAGCCCGGTTTAAAGCGGAATATCCGGAGCTGGTCTATATACGCTCTGATCAGAATACGGGGTTTGCAGGCGGCAATAACCTGGGCATTCAGCGGTCAAAGGGAGATTACCTTTTGCTGCTGAATAACGATACAGAAATTACCGGAGGCTTCCTGGAGACCCTGATTGAAACAATGGAATCCAACCCTCAGATCGGATTACTTTCTCCTTTGATCAAGTTCTTTACCGAAAAGGAACATATTCAATATGCCGGGTTTTCAAAAATGAACTATTATACCGCCCGTAATAAAGCAATCGGGTTCTATGAAATTGACCGGGGCCAGTATGATACAGATTATGAAACCGGGTTTTGTCATGGTGCCGCTATGCTGTGCAGAAGAGAGGATCTTCAAAAAGCAGGCTTAATGGAAGAGCTTTATTTTCTTTACTATGAAGAGCTGGACTGGTGCGAAAAATTCAAACGTATTGGAAAAAAGATCTGGTTTACCGGCAAAGCACAGATCTACCACAAAGAGTCCGTTAGTGTGGGCAAAATGAGCCCTCTGAAAAGTTATTTTATGACGCGCAACCGGATGCTCTATATAAGGAGGAATGCTTCTTTTGTACCCAAGTTGATCTTTACCCTGTATTATTCGCTGCTGGTATGCCCTGCAAAAATAGCACGGCTGTCAGCACAATCGGAAACCCGTCTGGCATTGCAGACACTCCGGGGATTAATCTGGAATTTTACACATTCAAAAAACAGCACCCAACTGGGTTATCCAATACCATGATACTGCTCTTCTGGATATTACTACTGGTCATTTTTTACTCTTTCTTCGGGTACGGGATCCTGCTGTTTGGCATTATCCGGGTCAAACGGCTGTTCAGAAAAAGAAAAACTCCGTTTTCGCCCGACGCCCATCCGCTGCCGACTGTCACCCTTTTAATAGCCGCCTATAATGAAGAGGATTATATTGAAGAAAAGATCAGGAATTGCCGGGAGCTGGATTATCCGCAGTCTCTTTTAGAGTTATTGTTTGTAACCGACGGTTCCAGCGATCACACGCCTGATAAAATTGCACAGCACCCCGATATCACCCTGTTCCATACCCCCGAGCGATCCGGTAAAATGGCGGCCATAAAAACAGTAATGCCCCATGTAAAAAGCGAGATCATTGTTTTTACCGATGCCAATACTT
>DASVMC010000255.1:0-4751 GCA_036384555.1 Niabella sp.
CAACAATCTTTCCATTTTTTAATCTGAAAATATCGATTGTTGATTTAAAACCTCCATCGGGCCGGGTGTTTTTGATGTGCAGGAACACAAGATCTCCTTCTGCTGCAATATGCTGAACATCGATCTTCGTTTTCGGCTTTCCTTCAAACCATTTTTTTGCAGCCTCCCTGAAAGCTTCAGCACCGTCTGCAACAGCTGGATTATGCTGAATGTATTCCGGTGCAATGTATTTGTCAACAGCGCTGATGTCCTTATCGCCAAACATCTGCTGATAAAAATCCAGGACCAGCTTTTTATTTTGTGCTGCGGCAGTAACCGTTTCGGAAGCAGGTGGTCCATCATGCGGGGTTTCCGGATTATGGCAACTATTCAGCAATGCTATCCCACTTACCAACAGCAGGAAGCCGAACAGGTGTAGCTTCACTGAGCTTATATTATTTTTTTGCATAATAAAAGATCTGTTTCTGAACATAACAATGTAATGCTGTTTAAGTTCACCCGGTTTAAACGGCGCTTATTTTCATTTCGCTCCTCCTGTTTTACATGCTTATTACTTATAATTTATAAACCGGCTTATAAAAACCCTGTGCCAGTTCTGCGGTTTCCTGAAACAGGATTTTTAAGAGCAATACGCTCTCCGGTAACTTGTACTGGCCGGGACATAAGATTTTATCGATCTTCTCTGTGAGATCTGCCGGCCTTTGCTGTAATGCTTCAAGGATTGCCAGGGCGTTCTTATCCCCGATCGGATAGTATTCGTTGATGCTGAAAAGTGCTGTTACTATATTTTTTACCGCTCTTGTCAAACAGCCCAGGGTATTGTACACATCAGCTTTGAAAGCAAAACCCGCTGCCTGCCAGATCGTAAATTCCGCAGACCATAAAGATTGCTGGATCACTGCCTGTTTTAATTTCTGAGGATATTGCCGCACTGCCTGTTTTAGCTGCTCAATAATGCCTTCGGGATCATACAAAGGGATACAGGAGCGGGTTTCTGCCAGAAAAATAATGGACGAGAACCCATAAGGGGGTTGTTGTTCAAAATGCTCTTCCCATATTCCGTTCTGGGCTTTTTCTATGGTAGCACTTATCTGCTCAATATTTTTATAGAGCAGATCTGCTTTTCCATTAAGGGTCTTTATCCATGCGCCCCCATTCACCCACGGACCCCATTCATAAAACCCGGTCACGGTAGGCTTGTCGTTAGCCGAAAAAGCTTCGGCCAACCGCTTGATTGCAGTAAGGTCGAAAGGCAACAGGTCCGAATAGTAAATACCAATATCTAAATCCGAATGATCGGTGGCTAACCCCGTGGCATAAGAACCGCCCAGAACAATTGCTTTTATTCCATCAATCCGTTGCAGTCCGGCCGTAATGTTCCTTAGCAGGTATTCCTTTTCTTCCGGCAACTTCACATTGAGCGTTCCTTTTATTGAATCGTCCATTTTCTGTAATGATTCCGGCAGGAAAGGTAGGTAATATCTATTAAAGGGAGTCTGGCTATTGCTTCCAGTACAGATTACCGGCATGTACCAATGCCTTTACTGGAGCCATTCTGGATACTGCTTCGGCCGAGCAGCTGGCTGCCAACAGTACAAACTCGGCTTTATCGCCGGTTTTGGGCCATTGCTGTGTTCCATCCGCATCCAGGGGTAATATATTACCTGTAGCAAAACGTAAGGTCCGGGAAAGATCCAGTTCGGTTGACCATCCATACAGCTGCGCCATCAGGTTCGCTTTCTGAAGCATACTCCCGGTTCCGAAAGTGCTCCAGTGGTCCTGTACATTATCATTGCCAACCAAGACTTCCACCCCCTGTTTTACTAATGCAGGAATGGGCATTACAGCTCCGTCAAAAGGAATGGCAGAAACAATGCCGACTCCGGCTTCGGCCAGCTTTTCTGAAATGGCTTCTGCTTGCTTTGGTTGAAGCTGTGCCAGTGCAAACGCGTGACTCACAAAAGTACGTCCTCTGAGTTGGGGATTCTGGAGCGCTTTTTCTATCAGGTATTCAATAGTACGGATCCCTTCTTTTCCCGGATCATGCAGGTGGATGTCGATGCCTTTATTATTGTCTATTGCCAGCTGCACCGTAAAATCAATGGCCTTTTCAATATTTTTATCAATGCTGAAGGGGTCCAGTCCTCCAACAAAACGCACGCTATCCAGCTGTGCGGCTGCTTTCATCAGCGGTGCTGAATGAGTATAAAACAATCCATGTTGCGGAAACGCTACCAGCTCCGCAGCAAAGGTGTCTTTTTTATCTCCAAGCGCTTTTTCGAGGTGCTCTAAGGAGCGTAGCCCGGAAGTTGTATCAACATTAAAATGGGTTCTGGCAAAAGTAGTTCCGTGGTATTGCAGCAGATCAATCAGCAGCCCTCCCCGATGCGCAGCCGTTTTCAGCAATTCCGGGATTATCTCCTGCTCATAAGCAATCATATCCTGCACCGTACGCCGCCTTGAAGACGGGGCCCGCCAGGGTAAACCGTATAAGGTTTTGTCGATATGGATATGCATATCTTTGAATGCGGGCAACATCAATAAGGCTTTTGCATCAATGGCATCCGCTGATTGCGCATCGTTTGCAAATACCCGGTCGATCTTGCCCTCTTTAATTCCAACACAAAACAATCCGGTCTGCGTGCCCGTAACGCCGCTTTCATCTGTAATGAACGCTGTTTCCAGGCATACATTTTTTAAGATAAAATCGTTACCTGCAACTTTAGAGTAGGTTGTTCCCATGGTCCTTGCTGTTTTTCTATGGTTTTAATATCGCCACAATTTCTTTAAATCCTCTTTGACGGGCATGTTGCAAAGGAGTTATACCATCGTGGTCCGGAATATCCAGCTCAGCTCCCGCATCCTTCAGGATCTGTACGACCTGCTGATACTTTTTGCTCCCATCGCCTAGTAGGATGGCCTCCATTAAACCGGTCCATCCCAACCGGTTTATATGATTTACAGGATAATCTTTGGTATTTGCCAGTAACCGGACGGTTTCCACGTGTCCGCGCTCACAAGCCGGTATCAGTGCAGAACCATAATACCGGTTAAAAATATCGAAACGAGCACCATTATTCAAAAACAACTGTACCAGCTCCGTTTGCCCGCTGGCTCCTGCATACAGAAACGGGCTGTCTAAATTATCAGCCTGCTGATTCACAGCTGCTCCGTGTTGCACCAGCAATTTTGCCATTTCAATCTGATGATTATTCGTAGCAATCAGTAACAGGGACCGCTTACTGTTGTCGGCCGCATTTACATTTGCTCCATTTGCCAGTGCAGCGGCAACACCCGCCAGATCATTTTTCTTTACTAAATCCACGATATCCTTATCCTTCATTGTTCTTATTGTACTTTCAATTGTTGATGAATGGCAGGAGCTGCCAAAAACGATGAGTGCCAGTAAAAAAATGATTTCTTTCATGTCTGCATGGTTATTTAAAAAACAATTGTTCCTTTATAGATCAGAGAGGTAACGGGCGACATCCTTGAAACGGCTTCGGCAGAACAACTGGCGGCTACCAATACCATGTCCGCATCATCGCCTGCTTTCGGCCATTGCTGTATTCCTTTGTCGTCTAAAGGCAGGGGACCTGCCGTTGCGAGCTTCAACATTCTGGACAGCCCCCATTCTGTTGAATAGCCATACAGCTGCGCCGCAAGATTGGCTTTTTGCAAAACACTTCCGGTTCCAAATGTGCTCCAATGGTCAATAATGCTATCGTTCCCGGTCATTATTTTCACCCCGTGTTTTAATAATGTGGGAATGGGCATGATCAGTCCCCCGAAAGGGATGGTTGAATTGATACCGATCCGGGCAGCACCCAGTTTTTCGGCCATTTCTTCCTGTTTTGTTTTATCCAGCTTTCCTAAAACAAAACAATGGCTGATATAGGTTTTCCCTTTCAGCACCGGGTTTTCATTTACTTTATGAATCAAATACTCCACTGTTTTCAGCCCGGAATCTCCCGATTCGTGCAAATGAATATCAATACCTTTATCATTATCAAGCGCCAGCTGCACTGTGAAATCTATCGTTTTCTCAATGGCACCATCAACCGTGTAAGGATCCACACCTCCTATATAATCAATATTCATTTTTGCCGCTTCTTTCATATAGGGAACTGTGTCGGTATAAAATACGCCATGCTGCGGAAAGGCTACCAGTTCCGCTCCGAAAACAGTCTTTTTACGCGCAAGGGCTTCCTGCAGATGTTTTAGAGATTCCAGCTTTGAGGTCGGCTCAATATTCACATGACTGCGGGCAAAGGAGGTTCCTTTTGATTGCAACAGCTCGATCAGCTTTGCTGCTTTATAAGCTGAGGTCTTCAACATTTCCGGTAATAGCTCCTGTTCCAGCGCAATCATTCCTTTTACGCCACCTGTCCTTTTTCTTACCGCCTGCCATTGGCCGCCGTAAAAGGTCTTATCCAGGTGAATATGCATATCCTTAAAAGAAGGAAGCATCAGCATACCTTTGGCATCTATTGCATCACCAGCCGGCTGACCGCTACTGATTTTCTTTATCTTTCCATTTTCAATTTCTACAGAAAAAAGTCCGGTTTCCGTAGCAATGACTTCATCCCCTTCATATTCAAAACCCGTCTCCAGGCGTACGTTCTTTAACGTATATGGGTTTGCTGTTTTCATACCCTTATCTGTTTTTTGTTCAGCAATCCCCAGAGAGCCCCCAGGTACGCTGCTGCCGGGGTATATAAGCGAATCCTGTGAGCCCTAATGCGGAATTT
>DASVMC010000256.1:0-1940 GCA_036384555.1 Niabella sp.
TGGGAATGCTTACCCCCGATGTTGCTGCTGATGTTATAAGGTCGATCACAGACAGGGGAACCATTAAAGGGTATATGCCTACTTTTTTTCACGGAGATCATGCGGCGGCTTTTGTTGCGGGAAGCTACCTGCGGGGCATAAAGGGATTTAATGTGCAGCAGGCCTACCAGCTTCTTTTGAAGAATGCCTTTGTTGACGGAAAGGGAGGAAGACCGCACCTGAAAGAATATATGGAGCGGGGCTGGATCGCTGAAATGGATATTCAGCACCCGGACCTGGAAACGGTGGCAAAAGCTGCCGTCACCAAAACCCAGGAATATGCCTATGATGATTATGCCACGGCCCAGTTGGCAAAGGCACTGGGCGATGAGGACAATTACGGGAAGCTGATGAAACGGACGGGCAGTTATAAGCAGCTCTTTGATCCGTCGACCCAGCTGATGCGGGGCCGCCTGGCGAACGGGGAATGGATTACGCCTTTTGATCCGGAACAGCCTTACTATGAATATATGTACCGGGAAGCAAACGGGTGGCAATCTACTTTTTTTGCGCCTCATGATCCACAGGGCCTCATAAACCTTTATCCTGATAAAGCCGCCTTTGAACGAAAGCTGGATTCTTTTTTTACCATACCCTGGAAAAATTATGAAGCGTATAACCTGACCTCCTTTATCGGGCAGTACTGCCATGGCAACCAGCCGGACCACAGCGCTCCCTATTTTTATTATTTCATCGGCAAGCAGGAAAAGGCACAAAAGATACTGGACAAGCTATTGAACGGGTTTTACCGGAGAGGGCCGGAGCGGCTGGCCTATGCCGGGATGGATGATGCCGGCGAAATGTCGTCCTGGTATGTATTGAATGCAATTGGCCTGTATACTTTTTCTCCCGCTGACCCTGAATACCTGGTAACCGTTCCTTTATTCAATAAAGTGGTTGTTGATCTGATGGGAACGCCGTTTACAATTCTAAAGAAAGGAAACGGGGAAAAAATAACCGGGCTAACCTATGCCGGGAAAAAAATACCTGGCTATTTTATCAAACATCAGCAATTACTGCTTGGAAAAGAACTGGTGATCAATACGGATGCTGACGGAGGGCAATAATCCCAGCCGAATTTTAAAGGTCCGGAATCCCCCATACGGTTTCCCGGCTCAGTGATCTGCCGTCTTTCCTCCGGGTGATGAAACGCGTTTCAGTCGGCGTCTGTGATTTTTTAGCGTAGCGGAAACGAATACGGATTCCATACGTTATTGATTGCCTGTACTGCTGGTAACGCAAATCTTTTACATTTAAACGGCGCGCGGGCCTTAAATGCTTCTGTCCTTTTTTCTGTGCTTAAACGATTCTTTTCTGGTTGAATTGAATTCCAATTGATTAAGAAGAGTGTTCACACTTTTTTTTAAAAAAAATCAGTTTTAAAGTTTTTTGTTTTTTAAAGTTGCATATTTTGCAGATATGCCGCTGGATGAACGATTGCTGGTGCAACTAAAAAATGGTGATTCGAAGGTATTTGTTACAGTCTACAACAAATACCATCAGCAGTTATACTCTTACATTTTATATTTTATAAAAGACCGGCAGTTTGCTGAAGATGTGCTGCAGGAAGTGTTTGTAAAAATATGGCAGCACAGAGACCGGATCAATCCGCAATTGTCCTTTAACGGGTATATTTACCGTATTGCGCGTAACACCGTACTGAAGCGCATGCGGAATATTGCCTATGAAAAGGTAATCGAATATGCAAGGGAAGAGCAGTTCTCCTTTAATAATAGTGAAGATGCACTTTTATGGAAACAATATAGTGCCTTATTCACAGAGGCTGTGGAGCACCTTTCTGAACAACGAAGAAAAGTGTTTAAACTGTGCAGGGAGGAGGGCAAAACCTATGAAAACGTGTCCCGGGAACTGGGGATTGCTACCAGCACCGTAAAGGACCA
>DASVMC010000257.1:0-3668 GCA_036384555.1 Niabella sp.
CTTTATTTTAACAGCTATCGATGCCGGAACAAGGGTAGGGCGGTTCTTTTTACAGGAAATGATCGGTACTGTTTTTCCTAAATTTACAGATAAGAACTGGCTGCCGGGGATTATCATTACCAGTTTTATTTTTACCCTGTCGTGGGGCTATCTGGTCTATACAGGGAATATCAGTTCGATCTGGCCGTTATTTGGGATCAGTAACCAGTTGCTGGCTGCCTGCGGACTGATTGTTTGCACCACAATGCTGATCCGCCTGAACCGGAGAAAGTATGCATTATGTGCGGCCATTCCGGGAATCTTTATGGCGTTCATTACTTTCTGGGCGGGTTATGAGCAGATCGTGAAGATCTACCTGCCCAAAGAGCAATATCTGCTGGCTGTTCTGGCATTTACTGCCATGCTATTGATGTTGATCGTGTTTTTGAATACATTCAGAAGGTGGCGCGTTTTATTAAGCCGGCAGACCTTAGAGTTGGATTACTATGGTGACTATGTAAAGGAAGTGGTGGAAAGGTAGGCTGGTTCGTAAAGACCGGATCCGGCGCTGCGACCCTCTGGGTGGCTAGAACACAGCTGTCTTCGAAAGCAGATGACCGACTGGTAAAGCGGTTGTTTTATTATTGCTATACCATTCCCTGCCGGATGGCCTTGCTGACAAGAATTGCAGTATTTTTTGCCTCAAATTTCTCCAGCAAACTTTTCCGGTGCGTATTTACCGTAGGGATGCTGATGAAAAGCTTTTCTGATATCTCGGCATTGGTGAGCCCTTCTGCAATCAGTTGCAATACTTCTTTTTCGCGCCGGGTGATCAATGGCTGCTGTATAGCCGATTCTTTTAATGAAAGCGCAGCTTCTGTGCTGTAATATAGTTTACCTCTTAGTACCAGGCTGACGGCTTCCAATAATTCCTCCTTGGTTGCATTTTTTAAAACATACCCTGAAGCTCCGTTGTCTGTCATGTTACGGATAATGGCCAGCTGGTTAAAGGTGCTGAGCCCTAATACCATTATAGAAGGGTATAATTGTTTTACTTGTTTGCACAGATCAATGCCACTCATATCCGGCAGGTTAATATCCATTAATACCACATCGGGTTGTTGCTGCTTAAGAAAAGCAAGACAGGAGGCCGCATTCGTAGCATGACCCATCCAGTCAATCTCTTTCTCGTTTTGCAGTAATGAACGGATGCCCTCAATTACCATATAATGATCATCTACTATAAAGACGCTTGCTTTCATTTATGAGCGGTTACACGTTAACTTCTATTAAAACAGAGGTACCCTTATCCGGCTCTGAGTGTACATCCAGTTTGCCTTTCAAAAAATCGATCCGGTTCCGGATATTACTCCAGCCGATTCCTTTTGGCCGGGCCAGTAACGATGGGTCAAACCCTTTTCCGTCGTCTTCTACGGTAATAGTCAGGAGCCGTTCCTGATCCGATTGATGTAATTGTACTAACAGGTTCTGAGCATGCGCATGCTTAATGGCATTATTTACCAGCTCCTGTACAATACGGTAAATAGAAACCGAAGTTGTTTGCTCTATGGCTGCGTCATCAACTCCCACAAACTGGTAACTGACATGTAGAGCGCCACTCCGGTCTATCTCGCTGCAGAACTCCTTAAGCGCAGTATTCAGTCCATATTTAACTAATACCTCCGGCATCATATTATGTGCCACGCGGCGCATTTCCTGTATACTGCTGTCCAGCATATCGATGCTGCGTTCAAAAGCCTGAGCATTATCAGGCGTCAGAATTAAATTTCCTTTCATGTTGTTTAAAGAATATTTGATGCCACTCAGCATACCTCCTAATCTATCATGCAGGTCTTTTGCCAGGCGGGTGCGTTCCTGTGCTTCGCCTTTTAGTACAGCTTCTGTGGCGGTGAGTTGTTTTTCTTTTTCGAGCTCATCAATTTGTGTTTGCTGCAGTTTTTGACGGTGTTTGTAGTTGCGGTAACCAAGTAATGAAATGGTCAATAACGCAAGTGTGCCGGCTATTAAAAAATAATTGAGAATGTTTTTTTGTTTAATGGCAGCGGCCTGTAGCTTTATTTGCGCTTCTTTCTTCTCTGTTTCAAATTTCTTTTCTATTGAAAGGGTCTTTTCCTGCAATTCATCGCCCCTTATTGCATTCTCTATTACCTGCATGCTGTCCCTTATTTTCTCGGCTCCAATAATATCATGCTGTGCATAGAGTATCGAAGATAAAGCATGCAGCGATTCATATTTGTCATATTTTGTTCCTAAGCTATCGGCTAATTTCAGGGAGACATTGCAAAATGTCTTGGCTTTGTCAAAGTCCTTTTTTAATAAATAGTAAAACGCCATACCCCGTGCTGCGATCAGCTCCCCTTGCGGATCTCCTGTCTGCTGTGATAAAGAAAGTGCCTTTTCATAATAGGGTTTCATTTGATCCGCGTCATACCGGTGGAAATAAATATTGCCGATACCCAAATGGCAGGCAGCTTCCCCCTGTACATACTGGATCTTTTCTGCAATGGCTAAAGCTTCTTTATAACAATTCAATGCGGAGTCCGGGAAATCATTACTTTCATAACTATTGGCAAGATTGAGAAGGCATCTGCTTAAATCGGTACTATCCCCCGAGCTTCTTAATTCAGCTACCGCTAATTTCCCATATTGTAATGCCTTTTTGTACTGAGTCATATCCTGATAAACAAGTTGTTCCATCTCATACATCCTGGCAAGGAGGTAATTATTGTTTATTTGTTCAAAGTAGTTGCCTGCGTTTTCATAATAGAAAATGGCGCTGTCGTATTCGCTTAAATACTTATAGCTGTTACCTGTATTGGCGTAAGTCTTTGCCAACGCCATTTTGTCATTTATTTCTTTTGCAATTTTAATAGATTGTTTATTGAGCAACAGTGAACTATCATACTGGCCTCTGAAACTTAAGATGGCGGTGTAATTTGAAATAAATTTAATAATGCCCATTTTATAATGCAGCCGCTTGCTTAAATCGCCGGCCATTAAGTAATAGCGCCCGGCGGTTTCAGGATCTGTTAATTCGTATTCATTGCCAATATTTATTAACAGCAGCACCCTGGCCGTATCTTCTTTGGCGGTAGATAACAGCTTTAGCAGACTGTCCTTGTTCATCGTGGCCTGGGCGCTTCCCCAAAAGCAAACACTAATGAAGTAAACGAATAGTAAAAGTTTCTTCTGTTTTATTTTCCAAAGCCCGGTATTCATTTGTTGCAAATTAAGCAGGATGGTTTTTGTTACACCTCATCTTTTTTAATGATTTTTTAAGCAGCATTCCCGGAAAATCATCTTTTTGAATGATTGTTCCAAGCTGTATCTAAATATACTTTTATAATACGGATTAATAAAAAAAACTATCTGTTATTTTAAATTAATAGTCAACAGGAACAATCAATAAATCCGCAGCAAAGAAATAGTAGCATACAAAATCATCTTTTTGAATGATTGATTCCGTTTTTTACTTACTGCATTTTTGGATTGCAAATTTTAAGAACACGGGTTTATCCTGACCATTAAAACAATAAAAAATAAACAAATGAAACCAATTCTTTGCGCTTTCCTCTTATGGGCCGGTTCCATGCACGCCAACGCACAATTGTAGAGCAAGATCAAAACCCAGGTCGATCACACTGCGGGACTGGTAAAAACAACGGCCA
>DASVMC010000258.1:0-2637 GCA_036384555.1 Niabella sp.
AAAGGCGCTTGAACTGTTGTATGCCAATTCCTAGCATGAGTTGGGGGAATAATTGCTTTGGATGATGTACTTAAATTATTTTCTGGAGCCGTTTTTGTGTCCTGCTGAATTCGGTAGCTTTCGTTGCAGAAATGCCGGTAAACGGCATTGATCAGCACCGCTCAGCGTAAAAATCAGTATTTTCTTTTACCGTCAGGTTCTTATGGGGGCTGCTGTTAATTCCTGACCCGCTTATTCCGGATATGTACGATGGCGATAATAGCAATAATCCCCCAGCAGATATTCACTGCCAGGTTTGGGTAATCATTCAGGTTGAGCGCATGCACAATCAGTCCCACTGCACCGGCTATATTTAGTAAATGATATAAGAACTGGTCGGAGCTGAGCTTATTCAAACTTAATAACAAATAGGCAGCCAGGTAAGCAATTGTACCTGTCCAGCCAATGATTGTATAAATGAGCGGCAACGCCTGTAAAGAAAGAAAGTGTGACATTATTGCTGTATGTTACTTTTTAAAATCAGCAGGCAGTGCTGCATGCTGTTCCTCCCCGAAAATAATAAAGTTATTCAGACTTTTAAGGCCCGTGCGAAAATAACCTGTTCCTATGAGGCTCTGTATGTCATTTATTACCGGGTTTAGGTTCCGCCGGACTAAGTGAAATCGTGGGATTTTTAAATTGGGTGCATGCAGGGGGCTAAAAAGAGCACCTGACCGCTCTGTTAACCACTCAGGTATGGGCTGTTGCAATGCCGCTTCATCAGGAAAATCTTATCTGATTTAATCAAATGAATAAAAATATTGTTTAAATCATTTGAAAAGTTTATATCTTTGGCGCATAACGAAGGACACAAAATGACCAAAAAGAAAGAAATGCCCGAAATAGATACGACTACTGAGGGTAAAATAAAGGAGGCTGCCCGGGTCGTTTTCTATAAAAAAGGATTTGCAGCTACCCGTACAAGAGATATTGCAGAAGAGGCAGGTATCAACCTGGCATTACTTAATTATTATTTCAGGAGTAAGGCAAAACTCTTTGAAATCATAATGGTCGAGGCTCTGGCAGGTTTTGTAAAGGGCCTTTTGACAGTACTCAATGATGAAAAAACAAGTCTGGAAAAGAAAGTGCAGGAAGTAGCAGCCCGGTATATAGACCTGCTATTAGAGGAGCCGGAAATACCCACTTTTATCGTTACAGAAATACGAAGCAATCCTGAAGAATTACTTAAAAAATTGCCGGTTCAGGAAGTGCTTTCCAGATCTGTCTTTTTCCGGCAGCATCAGGAAGCTGTGGAAAAGCGGCAGATTACCCAACCCAACCCGTTGCATTTTTTAATGAATATGATGGGGCTGGTGGTTTTCCCTTTTATAGCGAAGCCGCTGATAATGGGGGGCAGAAAGATGCAGGCGCAGGAATTTAATGAGCTGATGCAGGAACGTAAGGCGCTGATTCCTGTATGGGTCAAAGCGATGATGAAGGCAAAATAATTTTTTTGTATAAAAACTAATCAAATGATTAAATCGTTCTTTTAAAAGGAGAAATGACAAGGCAGAAAGATGATTTTTTATCACACTATCAATTTATCCTACCATGTTCCTACCTCATCTGAAATATTTTATCGCGGTATTGCTGCTGAGTACGCTCGTGCAATACAGCAGTGCGCAGGCAACAGCGCTGTCGCTTGAAGAATGTTATCAATTGTCGAAGGCAAATTTCCCGGCTATAAAAAAAATGGATTTAATTGCCAGGGCCGGTGCCGGTGATATTCAGAATGCGGGTAAACGCTTTTTGCCTCAGGTCAACTTTTCCGGACAGGCAACCTATCAATCTCAGACGGTCAGTTTTTCAGATGCGCTTGGTTCTTTGCCGGCAGGTATTGAACTCCCTTCAATAAGCAAAGACCAGTACAGGGTTCAGGGAGAGGTCAGTCAGCTTTTATACGATGGGAGCAATACAAAAAATCAGAAAGCGCTCATAAAAGCAAATACCGATTTTCAGCAGCAAAACCTGGAAGTTAACCTCTATGCGCTGCATAACAGGATCAACAGCATTTACTTTTCGATTCTTTTGATGGAAGCCCAGCTAAAGCAAAATAGCCTGAACAGGGCGAACCTTCAAACGCAGGTACAGAAGACCGAAGCTGCTCTTGCCAACGGGGTTGCGTTCCGCAGCAATTTAAACGAACTGAAAGCCGAGATCGTGAATATAGAAATGCAGGCTACAGAATATAAGGCTAACAGGATTGCGTATCTGAAAATGCTTTCCTTGTTTACAGGCAAACAGCTACAGGAAACCACGCATTTAGCAGTACCTGAGCCCGGAAATGCGCAACCGGACATTTTAAGGCCGGAATTAAAAGTATTTGACCTGCAAAAACGGATCTATGATGTGCAGGAGCAACAACTGAAATCGGATTACCTTCCCCAGGTAAGTGCATTTTTTCAGGGCGCTTACGGCAGGCCTACGCTCAACATTATTGAAAACAGATTTGGCCCCTGGTACATTACCGGCTTACGCTTTAACTGGTCATTGGGCAGCCTGTATGGTCTGAAAAATAAAAAAAACACCCTCAGTCTGAACCGTCAATCTGTAGAAGCGGACCGGGAAACTTTTTTGCTCAATACCCGGCTGGACCTG
>DASVMC010000259.1:0-3683 GCA_036384555.1 Niabella sp.
TGCCGGCCGGATAGACGTTGTTCTGAAAGATTTGCGGACAAAATGGGCAAATATGGCGTCAGTACGACTTAATAATACTTTACAGGAAGATTGGATCTGCTACCCGGATGGCCCGTCCCAGTGGAGCCATTGTGCTCAAACGCCACTGATCATGATGCACCAGGGAATTGCAGGTATAAAACCAATTACTGCAGGCTATAAAACTTTTCAAATTTATCCCCAGCTAATGGATCTTAAGACAGTGGAAGTTATCACTAACACTGTTGCAGGTCCCATCGTTTTCAAAAGCAGCGGTGTATTAGGAAAACGTACGCTCAGTTTAGAAATTCCAGTTGGTACTACTGCGGAGCTGGTTGTAGATAAAAAGGAACACCTGAACCTGAAGAGAGCTAATATCTCAACAATATCCGGTAAAGATACTTATATTATAAAAGGCGGTACGAAATTGACGGTGGTGCTTAGATACACCTGATAATAATTTAATTATTAACGATAAATAAGAAAGAATTTAAGGACCGGTATATTTGGAGCCGATTGGGATCCGTTTAACGGATTAAGATCCGGTGGAAAGTTATATCTTAGTTCTTACTTCTTCCTCACATAAATATATTTGATATTATACCAGGCAATGACATCGTTTGGATGCATCATTGCCTGCAAATTCTTAAAGAAGTATTTATTATCGTTAAAATAGCGTTTGGCGTCTACGATACCATCATCGTGACCATTTTCTGCATAAAGATAGGGTGGTGTGGATTTTTGGAAATTGTAAAAGCACATATAGTGCTCAATAGTATCTTTTTTAGCTATTCCGTATAGTTGCCAGAAGTCAGCGTACCTGTTCCATTGATAAATGGTGTCCTTACTTGTTTTAAACCTGAAGTTATTCTTTTCATATTTGTTGGGCAACTCATAAATTGAATCGTTAGTAACAGTTAAACTATCATAATATCCGTCCTTAAGTTTTGTAGCATTCCAAAACAGGGCAGGGGTCGAAACAGCAGTAACATCAATTCCTCCTTCTTTGGTTCCTTTATAAGCTTTAAAATCAATAACTTCCGTTTTGAGATAGCTAAATCTGGTTTTTTTTTCACCTAATTCGGGTTCTGGTTTTACATCCACAGGATCTGTATCTTTTGAACAAGCACTTAATAAAATAAGACCTGCGGCAGCAAGGAGAACGATATTTTTCATTTATTAGTTTTGTTACAAAGATATGCAGCGTTAAATACGCTTCAAAACATTCTTAATATAAAGATACACTTATAACCGATGAGCGCATGCTGATATCCGGTAGTTTATGAACCACTTTGAACTCCTTTTTTCTTCTTAATCTCGCGGATAATTTTGATTACGACAGGAACTGTAACCAGGATGATAATGACCAGGACAATATAATTCAGGTAAGGCCGCAAGAAGGGCATGCTCCCGATTAAGTAACCCGCAAATCCAAAAGATACCACCCACGCTACAGAACCTATAAGAGCAAAGGACATGAAATGGGTGAATTTTTGTTTGATGATGCCCGCGACAATCGGATTAAATGTGCGGATCAAAGGAAGAAACAAACCAACTGAAATGGCTAAGCCTCCATATTTTTTATAGAAATTTTCTGCTTTTACCAAGTATTGTTTTTTAAAGAATCCTGAATCTTCCTTACGATATAAAAGCGGACCTGTTTTAAATCCGATTATGTAACCGGTGGCGTTGCCCAGTAAAGAGGCTAAAACGCCTAAGCTGCAAAGGGTAAAAAAGTTATGATCTAACAGGTCAGTAGCAATTAATACTCCTGCCATAAAAAGTAGTCCCCCGCTTGGAAGAAAGAAGCAGAAAAAAAGTCCCGTCTGCCCATATATTGCCAGAAAAATAAGTAACAGGCCTCCATATTGAATCAGATCCTCTGAATTAAACATCTTGAATCACTTAGTGCAATGGAATACCGGCCAGGATCAATTGCGTCCTCCAAATTTACAGCAGACCATGACCTTTTTTTGACAGTTCCACAAGTTGCGGTTCCTGCAAGATAGATGTTATTTCAGTAAAATTACGACCTGTTCAAAACTGAACAGGCCGTTTCTATTTATTGAAAGGTTGCGACTAAATTTTGAAAATCTTCCAATACTGTTTAAGCAGGTACCTTTCGTTCCATTTCCCGCTCCCAGAACCGGTGCAGGCCAAGGTCCTTTAAAAACCGGTCAATGTTTCCATTCAGCGATATGCCGGGGCCTTCTTTTACGAATGTATTTTTTAAAAATTCTGCTGCATCCGGTGCAGCACCGATTGCTTTACAGTGCCGGAATTGCTCGTTGACAAAATGAACGGCATCCGGTTCATTCAGGAGTGCTTTGATGGCTTTTGCTCCTCCGGGTATATAAACGGCATCAAACAAAACCGACGCGGTGCTAAACAGGGGCTCATCTACATTTATTATGGATTTATCGGATGCTTTTATCATTCCGAGCCGGGGTGCAATTAGTTTAATTTTAGCACTTTTTGCAGTTGCTTTCTTTTTTAATTCCATTATTGTTGCGGCATCTGCGCCATCGGCCACCAGCACAGCGATGTTGCTGGTAGCAACGGTGCCGCTTTTTACCTGGGCCATACTTAATGCAGGTGATTTTTGCACTGGCGGATTTTTCTTTAAAGGATTGTAATCTTTCGGAAGTCCGTCTGCCGGTATAGCGCCATTTGTGACAACCATCGCCTTTCTGGGAATAGCTAGTCCTATTTTAGCTGCTACATATTGCGCTAACTCCATATTGACATTGGTAAGCGTGTTCACCATTCGCTGTCTTGTTTCCGGCATGGTGACTTTAGATAATTCAAAACTAAAAGCATCTTTTATATGTTGCTGTTCCGGAGTGCTCTGGCTATTATAAAACAGAATGGCCTGGCTGAAATGATCCAGAAAACTTTTACTGCGGCCCCGTATCTTGCGGGCATCAATCCTTTCTGCATAGCTTGTAAACCCACCTTCGGCCGCTTTGGAAAGAAAAGGGCAGCCGCCACCAATGCTATTGGGCGAATAAGCCGCTTTACCTTTATTGATCTGCATTTGCATGTGCCCGTCACGCTGGTTGTTATAAATGGTATTTACTGAACGGTTGATGGGAATCTGATGAAAATTGGGGCCTCCCAGACGTGATAATTGTGTATCGGTATAAGAAAACAGGCGACCCTGCAGCAGTGGGTCATTACTAAAGTCAATACCGGGTACAAGATGAGCCGGACTAAACATCACCTGTTCTGTTTCTGCAAAAAAATTATCAGGATTCCGGTTCAGGGTCATTCTGCCGATAACTTGCACCGGTACGAGCTCCTCCGGAATTAATTTGGTAGGATCCAGCAGATCAAACTCAAATTGATGTTCTTCTTTTTCAGGAATGATCTGTACCCCAAGATCCCACTGGGGAAAGTTTCCTCCTTCAATTGCTTCCCAAAGATCCCGCCGGTGAAAATCAGCATCTTTACCCGAAATTTTCTGTGCTTCGTCCCAGGCTACAGAATGCACGCCCAATACCGGTTTCCAGTGAAATTTTACAAAGCAGGCCTCATCCTTTTCATTGATCAGGCGAAACGTATGTACTCCAAATCCCTCCATCATCCGGAGACTGCGCGGAATAGCCCGATCGCTCATGGCCCACAAGATCATGTGCGTGCTTTCCGGCATCAGGGAAATAAAA
>DASVMC010000260.1:0-3047 GCA_036384555.1 Niabella sp.
ATACTTACGGAAAAAGCTACCCTTATGAACCTGATCACTCCGGGAGGGCTCTGGAATTATTTTATAGAATTCAGCGAGCCGCTTCCGGAATTGCCCGCAGCTCTTACATCGCCCGGTGCGCCTCCGGCAGCGCGGATAAAGACAATGCTGGATGTAATTACCAACGTGTATTGTGTAAATTTTTTATAAACCTGTAAAAAGCAAAAATGAAAGCAAAGATGTATGCCGCCCTTGCAGCGCTATCAGTATTTACCGCATGCTCCCACAAAGAATCCATAAGCGCTCCCGATTTTAAAGCAGATGAAGCGCGTTCTGCCATTGAATGGAAAGGCAGCGCACCCACACATTTTCATAGAGGTGCTTTTAAAGTATCCGGTAACCTGCAAACCGGCAGCAAAGGGGAAATAACGGGTGGTGATTTCACTATTCCGATAGCAAGCATCAGCAATTTTGATCTTACGAACGAAGCGGAACGGGAAGCCCTCTTAACCGATTTGAAAAGTCCACGTTTTTTTAATATGCTGGTGCACCCAGAAGCCGGTTTTCACATCACAAAAGTAGCACCCTACAGTGATGGCACATCATCTGTCAATACGATGATCACCGGCGATTTTACAATGATCGGGCAAACCCACAGCATTCAGATCCCGGCGACAATAAAAACAGAGAAAGATAAAATTGCTGCGGAAGGCAGCTTTAAGCTGAACCGCCTGCAATGGGGAATGAACAGTTTTAATGATCCCGATCAGGAATTATATATCCTTCCGGATGTAGAAATCTCCCTGAAGCTTTATTTTGACCGTTCCCATTCATAGCTGACCGATCAGTTGCTAACTTATGGCTGAACACCTGCGCCTGACAGGAGTACACTTGTCAGGCGTTTACCCTTCTGATCATTATCGAACTGAATTTTTGGTGCTTCATATTTTCAATATTAGTTAAGTTGGTGAAATATTCTGTTTGCCAGGCTTTTGTTTTTTGGGCCTGCCTGTTTTGCGGAAGATCCCATCCAGCATATACCCGGAACCTCGTTTCCTTTGCTGATCGCCGGACGTCAGGATTTGATGTTCACTTAGAACAAGTTTCGGAAATAAGAAAAAGCCGGACAGGTGTTCTTTCCGGGCTGCGATCATATAAAAGTCAAGATCGTCGGTTACATGAAACGGTGCTGTTTGATTATTATTGTTCCGCTTCCATAAGGTCACAAACTGACCGTTTTTTTTAGGGGTGCTTTTTGCTTCCCTGAATTTATATTCCGGGAGCCTAATTGGAAGTTATATCCGGAACAGGCTTCAGACTCCGGGTCTGCGGTAATAGCGAAGATCGTCAATCCGCACCTTTTTAATATCAGGGTTTTTGTCCTGGGTAATGGCTCAATCATGTTCCTCCGGATTTTTGCAATACCGGTTCACCAGCTTTTTATGAAAACCGGAGATCCCGGCGATAAAGTTAAGGAATCCAAAGAACGGGATCATGAGCGCGCCGGCGCCTGCGGGCCGCATATCGCTTATTTTTGAAACAACTGCCAATGCCAGCAGGCTTTTGGGAATCCCTTTCTGATCGGTTTGCTGATCGCCCGCCAAACCATATAAGATCCGCAATGCATTTTCAAAACCTTCGGAGCCGGGGAGTACAACCGTTGTAAAGGTAACAGGGGCCGTGGTGTTATTTGAAAAGCGGTGCACCTGTCCTTTTTCCACTGTGAGCTTCTGGCCGGCGGTAAGGTGGAGGACCCTGCCTTTTAAGGTAAGGGTCAATATACCTTCTACCACAACAAATGTTTCGGAAAAGTTTTTATGATAATGCATCGGGGTACCGCCTCCCGGCATTAAGGTGACCTGCAGTGTAGTAATACGGCCATTGGTTGCTGCAGCCGTCTGTGTAAATGTTACCTGGTCCTTGATGACAGGGTTGATAATTGTTTGATTCATTTTACAATTTTAGCAGAAAGAAATGAGCCTGTTTTTGTTTATCGATAGAAGGGCAGCTACGGATACAGACAGCCTGTTTGGTCGTCCGGTGCAGGTGCGTCCGTGCGGTATCCTACAGAAGTATTGCTGTTGGCAAAGGCGGATCAAAAAAGCTGTTTTTTCATGATCGTGAGATGCCGGCCGGCAATCTTCAGCTGTTCGGTTTCCTGCCATCCCAGACGACGGTAAAGCGATGCGGCTGTGTCTGTGAATAAGTGGATGCTTCCGAAGCCCAGCCTTTTTGCATGTTCCTGGATGTAGCTGCAAATGGCAGCGCCGTATCCCTGACCCCGCGCTCCGGGAACAGTGTATACCATGGCCAGCCATTTTTTATAAATTTTGAAGTCCGGTCGCTTATCCAGCAGTCCTACATGATCGTAAATACCGCCGGTAGCAACAGGACGGTCATCAAGCAACATCAGTACCTGGAATTGCAGCTCATCTGCTGTCACCGTCAGAAGCCGGTCTATGGTACTTTCTACAGGAATGCGCCATTCAGAAAAGTACCAGCGGGCTATCAGCAGCAAGGCAGGCCGGTCTGCAGGCTGCACTATTTGAAAATCAATCTTGCTCATGGTGTATATAACTTCCTGTTTTAAGCGTTAAGAATGGGATGCAGCAGTTCCGCATGGGAAAGCGTGGTTTCCCCCATGCGCCGTAATGCAGCACACTTGCTACCGTATTTTCTGGAGCAGCGTAACAAAGGAAGCAGTAGTGACTGTTTCTTTGATGGCGCCCTTGAGTTCCGGGTATATATACTATCCGATCCGATACTTTTTCATTTCCGGCAGGGCCTGTGATGTTGAACAATTGTATGTACATAATTTGCAAAAATTCACCTTGAGCATAAAAGTAGCTGCTCAAAACGGTACACAGAAAGCAGGGCGACAGATGTAACGGTTTGAAGGGTATAATCCTGTCTTTTGAAGATGAGTGCATTTGACAGTCCTGTACGATCATAAAAGACCAGGTCTTTCCGTCGCACTATAGCATTAGTTTGATCGGAGGCAATTATGGATTGGGATACAGCAGCTGGCAGTTATCACAATAATAGGTTCTTCGTTTTGTTTTCCCCAG
>DASVMC010000261.1:0-3753 GCA_036384555.1 Niabella sp.
CGGACCAAAAACGAATTTCGAAACGCTCCCCACTTCCGGCTTTGCTGTTGTTTCAGGCGTCCACCAGCCGGCCAGGCCTTCCCGGGTGGTCAGGGCTTTATATACTTTTTCTACCGGCACCTTAATAAGCAGCCTTTGGCAAATACGCTTTGCGGCAGCCGCATCCATGACCTCTTTTTCCGCTGCCTTATGCTCAACTGCTGTTTCCTTTGGTGTCGGATTACCCGTACCTGTTGTAATAAGCATTTTCAGGCTTTCCTGAATATAATATGTCCACGCGTCGTGGCAGATCTTAAAGCATTCATATTGCGGTACCAAGCCCTGGTGTGTGAACTTTAATTGTGTTGTACCGTCCTTTTCGAAAATCTCGAAAATCACGTGGGTATCTTTCCATTCACTTTTATCTTTTGTGAATTTGAAGTAGTTATCTGCTACCTGCCAGACTACTTTTTTATCAGGGATCCACTCCGTGATCTTCATTCTGCAACGGTGCACATCCTGGTAATGGTATAAAAACGTACTACCTGGTTTATCCGTTTCCCCCTCAATATTCTCAGACCACCAACCGCGTACATTATTAACTGCATCAAACACCTCTTTTGGCGTTGCAGCTACTATGATCATTGTTGTGAAATCCTGTGTTTCCATGCTCAAAAATTTTATTTAAGCATGTAAAGTTATAAATAGCCCTGTATGGGGCAGGGGGGTAAAATAGACTTTGTTAAGGGCCTATTTAGACAATATGTCTGTACATCCGTAAGGGTCCGTTTTGTCAGGGACATAGAGCAGACAGGCATGAGCAGTAAAAAGGCAGCCTTTTTGAGCTGCCTTTTTACCGATTCATTGCTGCAATAGCTATATCAGATCGAACCGATCCAGGTTCATTACTTTGTTCCAGGCTGCCACAAAGTCTTTTACAAATTTTTCCTTTCCATCATTGCTGCCATAGACTTCTGCAACGGCCCGTAATTCTGCATTTGAGCCAAAGATCAGGTCAGCGCGGGTTGCCGTCCATTTCTGTGCACCGGTACTGCGGTCATACCCTTCAAACAGTTCTCCATCTTCGGAAGCGGCTTTCCATGCGGTGTTCATATCGAGCAGGTTTACAAAAAAGTCGTTGGTCAGTTGCCCCGGTCTCTGTGTAAGGACCCCATTGCGGGAACCATCAAAATTGGTTTCCAGCACCCGCATACCGCCAACCAGAACGGTTAATTCCGGAACCGTAAGCGTCAATAAATTCGCTTTGTCAACCAGGAGTGCTTCAGTAGGTGCCGCCAGCCTTGCCTTACGGTAGTTCCGGAAACCATCAGCAGCCGGCTCCAGGTAAGCAACAGACTCCACGTCTGTCTGTTCCTGCGAAGCGTCCGTGCGGCCGGGGGTAAAAGGAACCGTAACAACAGCGCCTGCATCCTTTGCGGCCTTTTCAACACCCGCACAACCCGCCAGTACGATCAGATCTGCCAGCGATATTTTTTTACCGTTTGTTTGTGCGCTGTTAAATTCCTGCTGAACGCCTTCCAGTACTGCCAGTACTTTTTGCAGCTGTGCCGGGTTATTAACGACCCAATCCTTCTGAGGCGCCAGGCGAATGCGGGCACCATTGGCACCGCCGCGTTTATCTGATCCACGGAATGTTGCGGCTGAAGCCCAGGCAGTACCTACCAGTTCCGCAACACTTAACCCGGTTTCCAGTACTTTTTTCTTTAAAGCTGCAAGTTCCTCTTCATTGACCAACACATGGTCAACCGCAGGAACCGGATCCTGCCAAAGCAGTTCCTCTCCGGGGGCATCCGGCCCCAGGTAGCGTGCGCGCGGTCCCATATCCCGGTGAGTCAGCTTGAACCAGGCCCGGGCAAACGCATCTGCAAAAGCGTCGGGGTCTTCCAGGAAACGTCTTGATATCTTTTCATAGACCGGATCAAAACGAAGAGAAAGATCCGTTGTCAGCATTGCAGGCAGATGGCGTTTGGTAGTATCAAAGGCATCCGGTATAATGCTGTCAGCATTTTTAGCGATCCACTGATGAGCGCCTGCCGGGCTTTTTGATAATTCCCACTCAAAGCCAAACAGGTTTTCAAAAAAATTATTGCTCCATTGGGTCGGGGTTTTTGTCCAGATCACTTCCAGACCACTCGTAATTGCATCGGCGCCGCTTCCTGTTCCAAAACTGTTTTTCCAGCCCAGCCCCTGTTCTTCAATACCAGCCGCTTCAGGTTCTTTCCCTACATGTGTAGCAGGCGCAGCACCATGCGTTTTACCAAAACTATGTCCACCGGCAATCAGGGCAACTGTTTCTTCATCATTCATAGCCATGCGGCCAAACGTGTCGCGGATATCCTTTGCTGCTGCAATCGGGTCGGGATTGCCATCCGGTCCCTCGGGATTTACATAGATAAGGCCCATGTGCGCTGCTGCAAGAGGCTCCTCCAGTTTGCGGGAATGAATATTCCTTCCGGGATCTTCGTCTGCCGATAAAACACCATGTTTTTCAACAACACCTTCCGAACCCTGTGCATAGCGGTCATCATTACCCAGCCAGGTGGTCTCAGCACCCCAATATACAGCCTCATCCGGTTCCCAGGCATCTATCCGGCCACCGGCAAAACCAAAGGTTTTAAAGCCCATGGATTCCAGTGCCACATTTCCTGTTAAGATCAGCAGATCGGCCCAGGAGATCTTATTTCCATATTTCTGTTTGATGGGCCAAAGTAACCTGCGCGCTTTGTCCAGACTCACGTTATCGGGCCAGCTATTGAGCGGCGCAAAACGCTGTTGCCCTGATCCCGCGCCTCCACGGCCATCACCCACCCGATAAGTGCCGGCGCTGTGCCAGGCCATACGAATGAATAACGGACCGTAATGCCCGAAATCTGCCGGCCACCACTCCCGGGAATCCGTCATCAGCAGATGAAGATCTTTTTTTACAGCTTCCAGATCAAGGCTATTGAACGCTTCGGCATAGTTAAAACCGTTGTCCATCGGATCCGACAAGGACGAATGCCTGCGCAGGATGTCCAATTTTAACTGGTTAGGCCACCAGTCATGATTCTGGGTACCACCGCCCGCTACATTTTGTTGCCGGCTGCCATTATGAAACGGACATTTGCTGATGTCCTTTGCGTCTTTTTCCATTTTTATACATTTTTTTATTAGGATATGATGACCGCTTTTCCGGTCGGAATCATTTCAATGACCCAACAAACTTATAGCTTTTATTCAATAAACATAATCAATTAAATTGATGTTTTTATAGATTAAACCTATATACATTATCGGTCGTTTTTTATTTTTATCGCTTAAAAATTGCTGCTTTTATTTTCTCTTTTTTATTTCTTAAAACCGGAACTTCAAAGCCACCATTCATTAACAGGCGATCCCCATCCGTTTACTGGCAGGGATAGCAATCTTTATATTCTCCTTATTTTCCAATAGAAGAAGCAGCTTTTCCAGCCTGGCATTCTGTCTTTTTTTATCAGCACAGGAAACCGCTTTTTTTACAGCAATCATCAGCTCCTCTATAGCTACTGGTTTCAGTAAGTAGTGAATAGCTGAAAACCTGATTGCCTGTATCGCATATTGATCAAAGGCAGTAACAAAAATAACCTCGAAATCGGGATGCCCGATTACTTTTAATAAATCAAACCCGTTCTTCCCGGGCATCTGGATGTCTAAAAACACAATCGCGGGATTGAGCCTTTTTATAAGCAGCACTCCCTCATCTACACTGGCGGCACTGCCTGCCAACTCAATTTC
>DASVMC010000262.1:0-2572 GCA_036384555.1 Niabella sp.
CGGACATTACCCTGGAAGACATTGAAAGAGAGTTCAGCGGCGAGATCGCCCGCATCGTGGACGGTCTTACCAAGATATCCAACGTCATCGACGTCAATGCTTCCCGTCAGGCGGAGAATTTCAGGAAGATCCTTCTTACCCTTACGGATGATCCCCGGGTCATCCTGATCAAGCTGGCCGACCGGCTGCACAATATGCGCACCCTGGACAGCATGAAAAGGGAAAAACAGCTGAAAATCGCATCCGAAACCGTATATGTTTTTGCCCCCTTGGCCCATCGCATGGGGCTGTACAGCATTAAAACGGAACTGGAAGACCTGGCTATGAAATACCTGGAGCCGGATACGTATAAAGAGATCGCCCGGAAGCTGGCAGAGACCCGGCGCGACCGTACCCGGTATATCAATGAGTTCATAAAGCCGATCAAGGAAAAACTGGAAAGGAACAAATTCGATTTTGAAATATACGGGCGGCCGAAAAACATCCATTCCATCTGGAACAAGATGAAGAAGAAGGGGGTCACTTTTGAAGAAGTATACGATCTTTTTGCGATCCGGATCATACTGAATTCACCGCCGGAAAGAGAAAAAGAAGATTGCTGGAAAGTGTATTCGCTTATAACGGATGAATATACGCCTTCCATTGAGCGGCTACGGGATTGGGTTAGCAACCCGAAATCCAATGGTTATGAGGCTCTGCATACTACCGTAATGGGGCCGCGGGGTAAGTGGGTGGAAGTACAGATCCGTACCAAGCGTATGAATGAAATTGCGGAAAAAGGCCTGGCCGCTCACTGGAAGTACAAAGAAGGCGCCAGCAATGAAAACCGTTTTGATAAATGGTTCCAGCAGATACGGGAAGCGCTGGGCAATCCGGATGCCGATAGTGTGGATTTCCTGCAGGATTTTAAAACCAGTTTCCTTACAGAAGAAATTTATATCTATACGCCCAAAGGCGATATAAAAATGCTGCCCGTAGGCAGTACGGCACTTGATTTTGCATTTGCAATTCACACGGCGGTGGGCGCAAAAACGATCGGCGCAAAAGTGAATCACAAGCTGGTGCCCATCAGCCATAAATTAAGGAGCGGTGACCAGGTGGAGATCATTACCAGCAATAAGCAGACACCTTCAGAGGACTGGCTCTCTTTTGTAGTAACCGCGAAGGCAAAAGCTAAGGTAAAAGAAGCGCTGAAAGAAGAAAAGAAAAAGGTGGCAGATGAAGGCCGTTATACGGTTCAGCGTAAACTGGAGGGCATTGGCGCATCTATGCAGCAGCCCAATATTGATGAGTTGGTCCATTTTTATAAGCTGAACTCGAACCTGGAACTGTTTTACCAGGTGGCCATAAAAAATATCGATCTAAAGGAATTAAAAGATTTTAAAGTAATCGGCGACCGGATCGAATACCCTAAAGTGGTAAAGATCCTGCAGGAAAATAAAATAGAAAGCCAGGCAGCACCCGCAGCGGGCGGCAGTAAGCAGCAGGATACGGAACTGATCATTTTCGGGGAAAGCAGCGATAAGATCATGTATCACCTGGCTAATTGTTGTAAACCGATCCCCGGAGATGATGTATTTGGTTTTATTACCACAGGTAAAGGGTTAGCGATCCACCGTACCAATTGCCCCAACGCGCCGAAGCTGTTGGCAAACTACGGGCACCGGATTGTAAAAACAAAGTGGGCCAAAAACAAAGAGATCTCTTTTCTTACCGGTGTTAAAATTATCGGTATGGATGATGTAGGCGTGGTTAGTAAAATTACCAGTTTGATCTCGGCCGAATTAAAGATCAATATTGCTGCGCTTACCATTGAAGCAGCAGAAGGGCTTTTTGAGGGTAATATAAAAGTGTATGTGCATGATAAGGAGGAACTGGATGAACTGGTAAACCGGCTGAAAGACCTGGATGGTATCGAATCGGTGGAACGGTATGATACGGAGGATCTGCCAGGTACTTCTGTAGCTAAATAAAGCGAAGAAGCGTGAACCGGAAGCGGCACTTTAATTGGTTTGTTTTCAAATAAAGAGTAAAAAAATGGTGCACTATAAATATGAGCTGTCAAAAACCCCTTTATTTACTTCTTTTGATGTTGCCGGTCATGGTTATGAATGCCCAACGGCAATTTGAACTTACAGTGAAACTCCCAAAAGGAGTTGATCCGGATATTATCGAAACCCGGTTGAATAACGGGAGCATACAGAACCTGCTAGTCACTCCTGTGCGCTCATCCAACGGGCAACTGGTTTATAAGGGAACCTATAATGCCTTATATGCATCCATAAGCATGCAATACAAAAGTGGAAGGGTAATAAAACAAGGAGCGCCTACAAATTGCCTCCTATTCATTCAGGAAACGCCGGCAGTAGTGACCCTGACCAGGAAGGATACACTTTCTTCTATTTTTGAAAATTACAGCCTTCAACATGCGACGGATTTTAAAGAAGAACGAAACAAAATGGAACGATATGATGCCATTGAACGTGGCAAAGCCCTGGACTATGAACTGAAGTATGGCGAACAATTGTTCACTGGTAAAGATACCGCAATAAGAAATTATTATTTTAAGGTG
>DASVMC010000263.1:0-4459 GCA_036384555.1 Niabella sp.
TAGTATCCTCCGGATAGTAAAAGAACCAGCAGCAGGAGCGCTGTTCTTTTTAACGGGAAGGACCTTTTCTTTTTTTCAATGCCCAGAATAGACTGTACCCGCTGGCTCAGCTGGCTTTCTTTTCCTGAAACATGCATTGCTAATGCATTAAACGCTAACTGATCTTTTGCCAGCTGCAAAAGTGTAGAAGCATACAAATGCTGTCCGTACTGGAACTGCAGCACCCACTGATCGGCAGATTTTTCACATTCCAGCTGCTGCGCTTTTACCAGCAGCTTTGCAAAGGGGTTGAAGTACAGCACAGCAAGAATTACCTGGTTGATCAGGTTCATCAGGTAATCATTCCTTTTTATATGCGCTAATTCATGCAGCAGAACAGCTTCTAACTGCTGGGGAGATAGTTGGTTAACGATGGCCAGGGGCAACAGGATCACCGGTTTCAGGAAACCAATAGTTAAAGGAGAGGATACCAGCGATGATACATATAACCGCACCTTCCGTTTGATCCCAAGATAGCTTGCTGCATCCAGCAAAAAGAGCTTCAGCGTACCCGGTACTCTTTCCGTTCCGCTTTTGCGCAGCCGGTAAACCTGGAAGGAGTTCCTGATAATATTCCTTACCGGTATGGATAATACCAGTAGATACAGCATAGCACCATAATTGAAAACGCTGTGCATCCATTCGCGGCTGATCAACCATTTTAGCAATCCGCTTTCTGTTTGAGGCGTTATAAGAGAAATGATAAAAGTCAGTACAAAGGCGGTAAACCCTGTGAGCAGGCCGGCAAAGTTCAGAAAGCTTTTTGATGTATGCGATAACCCCGGGCGCAGGTATGTATAAAATGTGATCAGCAGCCAGATCAGGCCCATCTGCCACAAACTGCTGAACAAAGCATTACCCAAAGCAGCAAATAAATGGTATATTCCCTGTTGCATAGCTTACTCTTTCTTTTTTAACTGGTCAATCATAGACTGGATTTCATCCAGCTCTTGCGGGGTTACCTGGTTGTTGCCCAATGCCTGCATTACCAGTTGCGAAGAAGAGCCGCCAAATAAATTACTGATAAATTTATTCAGCATAAACTGCTGGGTTATTTCTTTATTAACGGCTGCTTTATAGATATGTGTACGGGCGGAATCATTACGTTTTACCAGTCCTTTCTCATTCATGATCTGCATCAGCTTAAGCGTAGTGGTATAGCCAACGTCTTTAAATGTAAGCAGGCTTTCATGTACCTCTCTTACTGTAGCATTCCCTTTTTCCCATAGTACCTGTAAAATTTCAAGTTCGCTTTCCGTAGGCTTTATTGATTTTTGATCCTGCATAAGAACACCTTTTTATGCAATTTACGATTTTCTTCGTATGAAAAATACACCACGCAGGAAAAAGGAACTTTTTAACAATTCTTTGAAAGATGTCAGGAGTGGCCGGTATTTGATATCTTTGCCTGGCATGCGCACTTTTACAGATCATACCTGCCAGGCCTGTCATATGTTTCAGCACTCTTTTTTTAAAGGACTGAAAGGGGAGGAATTGGTAGAGCTGAACAGGAACAAATCCTGCAGCTTCGCAAAAAAAGGACAGGCTATTTTTTCTGAGAATGGTATTCCCCGCGGGCTGTTTTGTATCAGTTCCGGAAAAGTAAAGCTGAGCATGCTGGGGCTGGATGGAAAAGAACAGATCGTACGCCTGGCAAAAGCCGGCGATATTATCGGATACCGGTCCTTGTTGTCGAACGACCGCTACCATTGTACGGCCACTGCACTGGAAAATGTAGATTATTGTTACATTGACAAAACCTATTTCCTGAACCTGGTGCACACCAATCCGGCCTTCTGCAGCGACATTTTTAAGAAAATAAGTCTGGATCTCAGAAATGCGGAGCAAACAATCGTTTCCATGTCCCAGAAAAATGTAAGGGAACGCATGGCGGAAGTGCTGCTTTTTTTAAAAACAACCTATGGTTTCGAAAATGACGGTATTACGCTGAACGTGCAATTGTCAAGAGCCGAACTCGCTGACTACGTGGGCACCTCTACGGAAAGCGCTATCAGGATACTCTCTGAATTCAATCAGGACCGGCTGATCCATCTTAACGGGAAAAAGATACAGCTCCTGAACCAGGAAAAGCTGGCTTATACGGCCAATCTGCAGTATTAATTCAAAAAGTACAGAACATGATATTTATCATGCTTTAACATGATGCAGGGCATTGTGTGCGGTTGCTATTATCAGGAATTTTGCCGATGGATGTCTGATAAAGAGCACTACCGGTATTTGGTTACCGGAGGTGCAATGCTGAAAACGAAAGGAGCCGGAATATACCCGGATATGTATTCAGACAGCTTCGTATATAAACCCTGCGGTATTGATAAAAAAAGCGACAGATACAGAAATGCGGTGCTATCACTGCGGTGACCGGTGTTCCGATGATCACCTGCGCATAGCCGAAAAATTATTCTGCTGCAGTGGCTGTAAGCTGGTATATGAGCTATTGAATGAGAACAGCCTCTGTACCTACTACGCGCTTAATGAGCATCCGGGGCAGCAGCAGGTAAAACCTTTCAGGAAAGACCGTTTTGTATTTCTGGACCAGGAAGCTATTGCCCGGCAGCTGATCACTTTTTCTGATGAGCAGCAAACGCACATCACCTTTTTCATCCCTCATATGCATTGCAGCAGTTGTCTGTGGTTGCTGGAGCACATTGGTAAAATGCAGCAGGGGATCATTACCTCCCGGGTCGATTTTCCGGCCAAAACGGTTTTTATCATTTTTGATCATCACCAATGTAGCCTGAGAGAGGTAGCTGAAACGCTTACAACGGCTGGTTATGAGCCCTGGATAAGCCTGGGGAATAAGGAAACGAAGCTTCCCCGGCAATATACCCGTATAACACAGATCAGCATTGCAGGTTTTTGCTTTGCGAATATTATGATGTTAAGCCTGCCGGAGTATTTTTCCTTCAGCAGTTACCTGCAGGATAAGATCGGTATCGTGTTCCGCTACATCGGCCTGCTGCTGGCATTACCGGTTTTCTTTTATTCGGCGCGGGAGTTTTTTGTAAATGCGGCAGGCAGCCTCAGAAACAGGCGGCTCTCTATCGATTGCTCCATAGCATTAGCAGTGTTACTTACGTTTTGCAGAAGCCTTTATAATCTGATCGTGCTGGATGGGAACACCTATTTTGACAGCATGAGCGGTATTGTTTTTTTTATGCTGCTCGGGCGCTGGGCACAGGACAAAACCCAGCGATCACTGGTATTTGACAGGGATTATACATCCTTCTTCCCGGTTACTGTGAACGTGATAAAGAGGAATGAGACTGAACCGGTGCAGATCAGCCTGCTTAAGGAAAAAGATATTCTGGAAATACATGATCAGGAGATCATTCCGGCAGACAGTATCCTGCTGAATGGCAGGGCCGTTATTGATTACAGCTTTGTCACCGGCGAAAGTTTGCCAAAGCAGGCGGAACAGGGAGCGATCGTGTATGCAGGCGGTAAGCAGCAGGGAGAGCGGCTGGAGCTGATGATCATCAAGCCCCCGGATCAGGGATACCTGTCCAGCCTCTGGAACCGGGATGCCGCTGACAGGGATAGCAGCCAGAACGTTTTTTTACATAAAGCCGGCAATTATTTTACCGCTGTGGTGCTGGTGCTGACCTTTGGTACAGCCCTGTTCTGGCTGCTGCAGGGAGCGTACACTACTATGTGGAATGCTTTGACCACTACGCTTATTGTGGCCTGTCCCTGTGCTTTATTACTGGCAGCAACCTTTACAAACGGGAATGTACTGCGCATTTTCAGAAGAGCAGGACTATACCTGAAGAATGCGGGTGTCATTACTGCCATGGCGGGTGTTGATCAGTTGGTACTGGATAAGACCGGTACCATTACATCGGGTAAAGGCTATCAGCTGTCGTACAACGGGACTTTACTGACAGAGGAAGAACTGGGTTGGATCGCTTCTTTATTAAGACATTCCACACACCCCTTAAGCAGAGCCGTGGCAGTGCACCTGGGTCAGAGATGTACTACCCCGGTTGCTCATTTTAAAAATATACCGGGGGCGGGTATTGAAGGATGGGTAGAAGAGCATTATTTAAAAATCGGCAGTCAGTCTTTTATTCTGGGTAATGAAAATATTGCGATTGGTCCGGATGCGACTACGAGCGTTTTTGTCAGGATTGACAAACGGGTAGCAGGTTATTTTGAAGTGCAGCATCAGTACCGGCAGGGGCTGCAATCATTTATTAACCGGTTGAAGCAACGCTATTCCTTAGCCGTACTTACGGGCGATAATCCTGCAGAACAGCCGAAACTACTGGAAATAATGGGAAGCCAGGTGGATATGCGTTTTCACCAGCTGCCGAATGATAAATATGAATACATCAGGAACTTACAGCAGAACAGGAAACGGGTGCTGATGATGGGAGACGGGTTGAATGATGCCGGCGCC
>DASVMC010000264.1:0-2799 GCA_036384555.1 Niabella sp.
TTCGGCTATTTACGGCGCAAGAGCTCCCTATGGGGTACTGCTGATAACAACAAAATCCGGCAGGGCCAACCAGAAGCCCCAGGTGGACCTGTCCATCAACGGGGGGCCTACGAGCATTATCCGCAAACCGCATATGGTAGATGCATATACGTTTGCACGCGCTATGAATGAGATGCATGATAACCAGGGAGTGGCCCGTTTGTTTTCGGAAGAAACCATTGACCGGATCATCGCCCATATCAATGATCCGAGCCTGCCGGAAACAGTACCGGATGCCACAAACCCCACCAAGTGGTCTGTTTATCAGCTTTCCAACGGAAATAACGATTGGATCAATGTGCACTATGGCTCGGGTTACAGAACCCAGGAAAATCTTTCTGTAAGAGGTGGGTCACGGGATATAAGTTATTTTCTTTCGGCCGGTCATGCGGCTGAAAAGGGGCCATTGAAAATGGTGGATGATCAATACCACCGCTATAACATGAACGCCAAGCTGGAAGCGAACCTGGCCAGCTGGTGGAAGATCAGTTCCAATACCCGTCTTACCAATGAGGTAAGGAACCGGCCCATTTATAACGGAGAGGGAGGATACCAGATGCTGATCCACCAGATTTTCAGGACCCAGCCGGAAGTCTATTTAAAATCGCCGAACGGCTACTATTCCCAGTTGTCGAGGATCCCGCAAATGCGCGCAGGCGGTGAGGACTTCACCGATAATAATTTAATGCAGCGGATTGCCACAGAGATCACCCCGGCTAAAAACTGGACCATCAATGCCGATTATTCCATTGATTATACGGTAAGCAATTATAACGGCATCAACCTGGTGGCTTATGAAGACCAGGTAGACGGAACGCTGATGCCGATAGCGCTTACGGTTCCATCCTATATCTCCAAATATAAATCAAACAGGACCTACAAGGCGCTCAACGTTTTTTCAACGTATAAATTTGATGCAGGAGCCAATAACCATTTTAGCGTAATGGCCGGTTTCCAGCAGGAGTCCAATAATTTTGATTCCCTGGGCGGGCTCAAAAGGGAGCTGATCACCCCGGAAGTGCCTTCTATTACCACTGCAACAGGAGATATGCAGATATTTGATAACCTGTCTCACTGGGCCACACAGGGATATTTTGCCCGGCTGAATTATAATTTTGATGATAAATACCTGTTGGAATCAAATATCCGTTATGACGGCACTTCAAAATTCGCGGACGGCAAAAGATGGGGTTTTTTCCCTTCCGTTTCTGCGGGCTGGAATCTGTCAAAGGAAAAATTCTGGGAACCGATAGCAGGATATGTGCCCTTTTTGAAATTAAGAGCTTCCTGGGGGATGCTGGGTAACCAGAATGTTTCGGCCTACCAGGACCTGGCATTGCTGGGCGTCAGGACCAACTTAAACTGGATGCTGAACGGCAAAAGACCTGCTTATACAATTGCCCCTAATTTAATTAACCCGTATCTTACCTGGGAGTCTTCCAAAACAACAGATCTGGGGCTTGATATGGGCTTTTTGCAGAACCGGCTGCAGGTAGAATTTGATTATTACCAGCGGCTGACCTTCGATCGCCTGGGTCCCGCAAAAGCGCTGCCGGTGGTATTGGGAGCAGCAGTGCCACAGGAAAATAATTCTGAATTAAAAACAAGGGGCTGGGATTTTAGTATCACCTGGAGATCGAAAGCCGGAAAAGATTTTACGTATTCCGTTTCGGCAAATGTGTTTGATTATATCAATACGGTTACCAGGTTTCCCAATCCTACCGGCATCTTAACCTCTGATTATGCAGGCAAGCGGGTAGGAGAGATATGGGGCTATGAAACGGTAGGCCTGATCCAGACAAAGCAAAGAGCTGATGAGATCAATGCTAGCGGCTATCAAAGTTTTATCAACGGGCAAACCTGGCGCACGGGAGATGTGGAATACCGGGACTTGAACGGGGATGGTAAAATCAATAATGGGAACAATACAGTGGCAGATCATGGAGATCTGGAAATAATAGGTAATAGTACGCCGCGGTACCAGTTCGGGCTGAACCTCACGGCAGCGTATAAGAACATAGACCTGGGTGTATTTGTACAGGGAACGGCCAAGCGCGATCTTTCTTTATCCGGCAACATCTTCTGGGGCTTTAATCAATGGAACCAGTCTTCCCTTTTCCCGGATCACCTGGATTATTACAGGGATGCAGAGGCGACCAAATATTCAGGGCTGGGAGTAAATACCGATGCCTACTTCCCCAGACCTTACAGCGATGCGAAGCAATATGCAAAAAATCAGCAGGTGCAGACCCGCTATTTACAAAACGGCGCTTATGCCCGGTTAAAAAACGTGCAGCTCGGCTATACGCTTCCGCAGTCGGTACTGAATTGGTCAGGGCTGAAGAGAGCCCGGTTTTATTTCTCCGGTGAAAATATTTTTACCCTTACCAAATTGCCCGTAGGCTTTGATCCTGAAACGGCCAACCTTGGAACTGCTCAGGGAGAGTTTGGCAATGGCAAAAGCATGTTTTCCCAGGCCATATGGGCCTTTGGCTTAAATGTTTCCTTTTAATTGAACCTGGCTATCGAATGAATTTACTGATTGATAAAAATACAGCAATGAAAAAACAATTGATAACTTTATTGTTCGCAGGTGTCCTGTTAATGGCAACTTCCTGCTCCAAGGATTTTCTGGACAGGCCGCCGCTTACGCAAATTGAAAATGACGCTTATTGGAAAACAGCAGGCGATCTGGAAAAATACACGTTGCAGTTTTACAGCATATTTCCTGCTTTTAATGACGTTGGTAGTTATTTGGGG
>DASVMC010000265.1:0-3837 GCA_036384555.1 Niabella sp.
GCTCTGTATCAGGAGAAGGGATGAAAAGCTATGTTATTGTAAAAACAGCCAACCAGCGGCTTACGGATTCACTGTACAATGCCTTACGGGTAAAACTGGACGATAATGGAAATAACGGAATGTTCAGGTACGAGTTCTCTGCGGATCATTTTCTATTCACCGCAGCAAAAACGCCCCGCATCACCAACGACGGAACCTGGACCTATGACAAACTATACCTCACATTGAATTATGCGGATGTGAAAGAAGTTTACCAGATCATACCGGTGCGATCCATTAATTTTATGATACTGAAAAGGGATCTGACGAGTGAGCTGCAACAACTGTTCCCGGATGCAGGCGTAACAGAAGTTACTACCCATCAATATTTTGGTTATAGCAGGTTTTTGTAATTATCGGGATCATTCCGGTACTGTTGCCGGCCAGCACCTTTTTCTCTATGGTAAAAAAGCAAAACTAATCAACTTTAAATCATGAAAAAAATACATTTGGTTCTTGCTGCGCTCCTTTTATCTGCTGTTTGTTACCTTTCCTGCAACAAACAGAACAACTCAGCAAGAGGAACGCTTAACAAAGATTCTGTTCCCATGCAATATCAGGGAATAATGCAGCCAGGTTCTATGCAGCTTAAAAACGACTCTGTATCCATGGCGCTATATCCTTCCGCTCCCATGTATTACCTTGACCTAAGGTTAAAAGGCAGCAGCGGGTATTATACCCTATTAAAGCAGGCTCAACAAAAAAATACACCCGTGCGTGTTTGGGTCTTTAAAGAAAATAAAAGCCCGATAGAAGTAGCTAAGATCGAGCCTACTTCAAAGGAAGAACTGGAGCAGTGGAATAAATCGTGGACCAATCCATAAATGATCCTTATTGTTCCGGGTGCATACCATTTTTCTCCCGGGGGGCGCATGAAGGCATCACCAGGGTTCACCGCCCTGTTTCAGATCTTTACAGATCAGAAAAATAGTATGCAACCTTTGTACGTGCTGTAGCGGAGAACAGCTGGTTCTTTCTTATATTTATGCCCACAGCAGCACATGAAACTTCTTTTTGATCATATAGAGCAATATTACCCGTTAAGCCCGGCTGCGCGGGAAGCGCTTTCAGAAAATTTTGAAGAATTCGTATTTGCCAAGAATAAATACCTGGTTACAGAAGGTAAGGTTTGCAAACATCTTTATTTCCTGCAACAGGGCGCACTCCGTGGATACATCCTTGTTGACGGAAAAGAAATCACCAATTGGTTTGGTTTTGAAGAGGCCTTTATCACTTCCTTTCACAGTTTTATTACCAGGCAGCCCAGTCTTGAAAATATCCAGCTGATAGAAGGCGCTGTTTTATGGCGTATTTCAAAAGAAAAACTGACAGAGCTATTTGACCGCCATCATGAAATTGAGCGGCTGGTCCGTATTATTTATGAAAAATATTATATCCGGCTGGAAGAGCGTTATGTAAATGCCCAGTTCAAAACAGCTACAGAACGCTATGAAAGCCTGCTGCATCAATCCCCCCATATCATAGAACGGGTTCCCCTCGGGTATATCTCTTCCTATCTTGGCATCACCCAGGAAACGTTAAGCCGTATAAGGAGCCGCTTTTAACAAACGCTTTTCCCCTTTTTGACAAATGTCAAAAAAAACGGTCAGACCTGCTGCTACATTTGTTCTCATAAATTTAAAATTATGAAACAGTATCAACAGCCATCTAATGCTTTTATTGCCGCTTCCTGGTCGGCACTACTGATCGGTGTAACCGCTTTTATTATTGGCTTATGGAACGCTGATATGGAATTGAATGAGAAAGGCTATTATTTTACAGTATTACTGTTTGGCCTTTTTTCCGCTATCTCCGTACAAAAAGCAGTAAGGGATCAGCTGGAAGGTATTCCTGTTACCAATATCTATTACGGCATCTCCTGGTTCACCACGCTGCTTTCCATTGTACTGCTGACGGTTGGCCTGTGGAACGCAACGCTTACAAAAAGTGAAAAAGGATTCTATGCCATGTCCTTCACCCTTAGCATTTTTGCGGCTATTGCTGTGCAAAAAAATATCCGGGACAGCAAAAACGCTCAACAGGACGACACTAAAAACAGCACAGCTGAACCTCATTTACCATCCGGCAATCCTCCGTTTTAAAAACGGGCTCATAACTGGTTTCGCTAACCTTGCAAATGCGCCGGGCGACAGATCTTGTCGCCTTCTTTGCTTCTGCTCAATTGAAGTCACGGCAATAAGACACAGGGGCTGCCGCATAAAAAGTGCTGTTCTACTAAATAATATTCACCTCCGGGTGCAGCCGTACACCATACTTTTCAAGGACCGTGTCAATGACCAGATCACAGAGTTCCAGCAACGCACTGCCTGAAGCCGTACCATAATTCACCAGTACCAGTGCCTGCTTTTCATGAATCCCTGCGTCTCCTCTGCGGTAGCCTTTCAATCCTGCATGCTCAATCAGCCAGCCCGCAGCCAGCTTCATGGTCCCGTCAGCATTTTCATAAGCCACAATATCCGGAAACCTGTTTTTTAATGAAAGATACTGTGACCGCTCAACCGAAGGATTTTTAAAAAAGCTGCCGGCATTGCCGATTTTTGCAGGATCCGGCAATTTTGATGAACGTATATTGATTACCGCCTGGGCAATCGCATTGATCGAAAGTTCCGTAATGTTTAACCGGTCCAGCTCCTGCCGGATGGCTCCGTATTCAATATGGAAGACAGGTGTTTTTCGCAACCGGTAGGTTACATCGGTGATCACAAACTGGTCTTTATACCGGTTTTTAAAAACACTTTCCCGGTAGCCAAAGCCACATGCCTCATTGGTAAAAATCCGGGTGGTGTGCGCTTCCCGGTCCAGTGCGGTCAATTCATAAAAGACATCTTTTAACTCAACGCCGTAGGCACCGATATTCTGCATAGGAGAAGCGCCTACACATCCGGGAATTAACGCCAGGTTCTCCACTCCGGCATACTGATGTTTTAGGCAATGCAAAACAAACTGATGCCAGACCTCTCCTGCGGCAACTTTAATAGTAACAAAGTCTTCTTCATCCTGCACGACCTCATATCCCCGCAGCTCATTTTTTATGACGAGACCGTCATAATCACCGGTCAGCAACACATTACTTCCTCCACCGATTATTAAAGTAGGCTGGTTATTCTTTTTTGCCCAGTGAAGTGCCTCCTTCAGCTCATCTGTTGACGCTACTTTTGTAAAATGCCGTGCATATTGTTCAATACCAAATGTATTATAGGGTTTTAAAGAAATAGTATTCAGAATTTCCATAGCTTTAATATAACGCAAAATAACGTTTAAATTTCTATGGATAAAAAATCAGCTGCAATTATCGGCGCTTCGGGGTTGATCGGATCATGGCTGCAGCAATACCTGCTGAAAGATCCGGAATTTGAAATAGTGCGCAGCCTCGTCCGGTGGCCATCCGACCCCGTTGCTGAAAAGCAGGAAGTCAAACTGGTCAATTTCAGCGATCCGGAATCGTTGCTGCTGGCTTTAACCGGTGTTACTGTTATTTTTTGCGCTATTGGCACCACCAGCAAAAAAGTGAAGGGCAATCATCAATTATACTGGCAGATCGACCACGACATTCCCGTCAGGGTTTGCAAAATGGGGATTGAGGCCGGATGCCGGAAATTCGTTTTTGTATCCGCTGTTGGAGCTGATCCTAAAAGCAGGAATTTTTACCTGCGGTTAAAAGGGCAAACAGAAGCCGATATCATTGCGACCGGCATGCCTGCCGTTCATATACTACAGCCCAGCCAGTTGTTGGGAAAGAGAGCCGAAAGCCGGCCCCTGGAGTCCTTTACCCAATCC
>DASVMC010000266.1:0-3595 GCA_036384555.1 Niabella sp.
GGTCAGCCAGGTGAACCAAGGGGATCTGCTCCTGGTAAAGCCCGGGGAACAGATTGCTGTTGACGGTATAGTGATCAGCGGCACTTCCTATGTAGATGAGAGCATGCTGACCGGGGAACCGGTACCCGTTGCAAAAAGCGAAAACGAAAAAGTATTTGCAGGCACCATCAATCAGAAGGGCAGTTTCCGGTTCAAAGCAGAAAAAGTAGGCGCGGAGACACTGCTTTCCCAGATCATTCGCCGGGTACAGGTAGCACAGGGAAGCAAGGCCCCGGTGCAAAAAAAGGTTGACCGGATCGCCGGGATTTTTGTTCCTGTGGTAATCATTATTGCATTCCTCTCCCTTACCGGATGGATCCTGTTGGGCGGTACCAATGGATTTGTACAGGGATTGCTGGCATTTGCCACTGTGCTTGTTATTGCATGTCCCTGTGCATTAGGATTGGCAACTCCCACTGCAATTATGGTTGGTATTGGCAAAGGTGCAGAAAAAGGTATCCTTATAAAAGATGCTATAAGTCTTGAGCTGGCAAAAAAAATAAACTCGATCGTACTGGATAAAACAGGCACCATTACCGAAGGAAAACCTGTAGTGACCGGTTCCCGTTGGACTGCTGAAGATACACACCTGGAACAGGTGCTTTACAGCATTGAAATGCAATCGGAACATCCGCTGGCAGCAGCCATTGCAGCTCATTTTAATGGAATTGCCGCAATCCCGGTCGGGGAATTTGAAAGTATTACCGGGCAGGGTATCAGAGCAAAAGTAGCTGACCGGATTTATTATGCAGGCAATAAAAACCTGTTGCTGGAAAATAACATTCCTATGCCCGATCCTTTCCTGAGGCAGGCGGATGAATGGAGTGAAGCTGCTCAAACTGTTATCTGGTTTGCCGGTGAGCAGGGCGTACTGGCCATTTTTGCCATTGCAGACAGGATCAAAAACACTTCTGCTTCTGCCATCCGGCAGTTAAAGGAAGCCGGTATTGCTGTTTATATGCTTACCGGTGATAACGAAGCTACCGCTAAGGCTGTAGCAGAACAGGCGGGCATTCCATTTTATCAGGCAGAGACAATGCCCGGGCAAAAAGCCGATTTTGTAAAACAACTGCAGCAGGAAGGCAGGACAGTAGCAATGGTGGGCGATGGTATTAATGACAGTGCAGCATTAGCCCAGGCAACTGTAAGCATTGCTATGGGAAAAGGAAGCGATATCGCCATGGACGTAGCCAACATTACTTTGATCACTTCCGATCTGGGTAAGGTGCCCGAAGCCATCCAGTTATCTCAACAAACGGTTGCCACTATCCGCCAGAATCTCTTCTGGGCCTTTATTTATAATATGATCAGCATTCCTGTTGCCGCCGGTCTTCTTTACCCTGTCAACGGTTTTCTGCTGAACCCGATGATTGCAGGAGCCGCTATGGCGCTTAGCAGTGTAAGCGTGGTAAGTAACAGTCTGCGGTTAAGATGGAAAAAATAACCGATTCTTTTACACGATGATATGTATATCTCTAAAATTTAACAGGTTATTTACCACTACAAGGCCCTTATAGTGCCGGTAAACTTTGGTAAAATGCCTTTTCTGCTTTATTTTCACACAATAAATCAGTAAAAAAAATGGAAGACAATTATTCAAGAAGCACACCGGAAAGTATCTTTTCAAGACAGGAAGCCGTGGGTTCAAGGTCCAAATCCTTTCTGGCAAATGTATTTACCTATATGTTTGTGGCCCTGGGCATTACTGCCGTTGTTGCTTATTTTTTTGCAGCCAATGCAGAACAGCTTTTAGTTCCGATCGCGTCCAACAAGCTATTTTTATACGTTGTAATGTTTGCCCCTCTGGGGTTTGTATTATTGATGTCGTTTGCATTTAACCGGCTTTCAGCCCCGGTATTAATGCTGCTGTTATTTCTTTATTCGGCTATTAACGGTATCAGTTTCAGCTTTATTTTCCTGGCGTATACATCCAGCTCTGTATTCGGTTGTTTTCTTACTGCAGCGTTAATGTTTGGTATTATGGCAGTAATGGGATACACCACGAAACAGGACCTCACCTCCATGGGACGCATTATGACGATGGGGCTGATCGGTATCATTATCGCGATGATCGTGAACTGGTTCTTAAAGAGCGATTCCCTGGGCTATATCATCAGTTTCATTGGTGTGATCGTATTTACCGGCTTAACCGCTTATGATGTTCAGAAACTGAAAAGAATTGGTGAAGGCATTGATGAGGAAGGAAACGTGCTGGGCAGCGATGTAAAAAAGCTGGCAATTATGGGTGCGCTGAGCCTGTACCTGGATTTCATTAACCTTTTCCTGATGCTGCTGCGTTTATTCGGAAGAAGGAACTAAATAAGTTTATTAGTCAATTTCAGAGCCGGTAATAAACCGGCTCTTTTAGTATACCGGCAATGAATCTTTTACAGGAATTATCGGCTACCATTACAAAAGACCAGGTTACGGCCATTGTGAACCGCATAGGCGATAACCAGGAGCGGTTTGATGAGCTGTTCAACATTTTTACAACAAGTCATTACCGCATTGTTCAGCGGGCGGCATGGCCCATGAGCTATTGCGTGATCCGGCATCCGGCATTAATTGTACCGCATTATGCCACTATTTTCCGGCTGCTGGATGATACCACACAGCCGGCAGCAGTAAAAAGGAATATTTTACGACTCCTGGACCAGGGGCCTCTTTTACCCAAAAAATTTCATGGCCGCATTATGGACATCTGTTTCAGGAATCTTGAAGATCCCTCTGAAACCATTGCTTCAAAGGCCTTCTCTATTGGCATCCTTTCCAGGCTTTCTGACCACTACCCGGAAATACTGCCCGAATTAAAGACCAGCGCAGAGCTGCTACTGCCCCATGCTTCTCCCGGAGTTAAAAGCAGGGCGCTAAAAGTACTGAAGAAAAAAAGTAACTCCTGATCAGCGTGCCCTGCCCCGTCCGATCCGGACTGTAAAAGACTGTCCGGCCGGAAAATAAACAGGCTGATCGACCGCCGCTGCATAATTACGAAAACGCGGGGCACTTATCCGGAGCTCGCTGCCGTCAGCCGCGATCACGCTGCGCACCAAAAAACCGATGACTGCTTTTTTCCGGGAACCGGAGGGTACCACATCCACAATTTTCCCGATTGCTGCCGCTCCTTTTTTGATCAACACACCTTCCTCATTTGTTACTGCTTCAGCAACGCGCAACCGGATTTCATCTCCGTCCTTTGAACGATCTTCTGAGCTTAACGGCTCCTGCAGTACCAGCGTCAAAACCGTTCCATTGGGTACTCTGGCAGGCCGGTGCCGGTGTGTGGGCTCCGGAATCGCTATATCCGTATGAGCATCGATGATGGCGTCATCCTGATCTTCAACAGCCACAGCCGGCCTCTCTTTTGCTGTTTTATCAGGAACGATTTCTTTTTTACCTGCGGTTGTGCTATGCACAGGAATTTCCGTTTTCCTTTTGGAGATACGCTCCAGCATTTCATTCGGTGTTTCATTAAAGCGGACCGTGTCTGTGATCCTGTTGACCAGCTCTGCCTGCAAACTACTGTCTGCGCCGTCAGGCCTTGCTGCCGTCTGCCAGT